>QGUR01000148.1 GCA_003242205.1 Chloroflexota bacterium
GCCAGAAAGTCCAAACAGTTGAACCCCAAGACTGTGGACTTCCGGTCCAAGCGGCCCCCCGGTTTCCCGGGCTTGGTTGGGAACACGATGCCGCGCTCGCGGGCAATAGCCGCCAGTTCAGCGATGGGTTCGATCGTCCCGACCTCGTTGTTGGCATACATGATGCTGGCGACAGTTGTGTCCGGGCGGCAGGCGGCGCGAAATGCTTCTGGCGTAACCGTGCCGTCCGGTTCAACAGGCAGTATCGTACGGTCAAAACCCTGGAGGCTGGCAAGCTGCTCAACCGTTTTGCCGACTGCGCCATGCTCGATGGGCGACGTGATCAGGTGTGTGCCGCGCCCCTGCTGGCTCGCAGCCCACGCCGCTCCGCGCACGGCCAGATTGTCGCTTTCCGAACCACAACCTGTGAAGATCACCTCGGATGGCTTGCAGCCCAGCACGCGGGCGACAGCCTCACGAGCGTCCTCGATAGCGCTTTCGGCCTGCCGCCCGAATACGTGGCTGGACGACGCATTGCCATAGATTTCGCTGAAGTAGGGCAGCATGGCTTCGACCACGCGCGGGTCGACAGGCGTAGTCGCGGAATGATCGAGGTAGATTGAACGCATAGGGGAATCCTTTTCGGTGAACAAAAGAACAAAAAGCGCCTCGTCAGCATCTGAACGAGGCGCGTCGGGCGTCCACCACTGTCAACTTATTTGCCACAGGGTGGTGCGGCCACATCTCCACATCGTGGAAAGGCACCTTGGGTTGACATCCCAGGTTGCCGGACTCTGCACGAGAGCCTCTCTTGATGCATAGACAATACCTTATTCGAAAATGCTCAGTTGTCAAGCACTTTCTGCCCAAAATCTGGCGCTTGCCTCGGCTGCGGGGGCATGTTACTCTCGCAATGTTCTCTACCACAGGGGCAGGTGTTTTCAATGAACTTGTTTTGTTGTTCCAGCTCACACAGTCGATTTGCCGGGGAAGGGCGCGTCGCGGTCGCTGTCTGACACGCGACGACGAGCGTTGTGCTTTCTGCCCTGATCGCCGGATGATCAGGGCTTTTTGTTTTTCGTCTTGGGAGAAGGTCGTTAAGTGATCACAGAAAACAAGCCGCTGGTAAGTGACCATTCCGCATACGAACAGCAAATGCATGCCTGGCGTCGGACGATGGAGGACAAAATTCGTGCCGAAGATGGCTGGCTGGCTTTTGCCGGGCTGTTCTGGTTGAGCGAAGGCGTGAATACGGTCGGTAGTGACCCATCCGCCGATGTCGTCCTGCCTTCATCCGCGCCCGCGCAGCTTGGGACGCTGACGCTGGACCGGGGCCGTGTTCGTCTGTCCGTCACGGCAGATATCCCGGTCGAGGTGGAAGGTCAGCCCACGCGCGAGGCCGACCTGCGCGACGACCAAACGGTTGAGGGTGAAACGCGTGTCCGCCTTGGGGCAGTGACTTTCTTCGTCGTCAGGCGTAAGGACAAGACGGGCATCCGCGTGCTGGACGTCAACAGCTCGATCCGCCTGAATTTTCAGGGCCGCCACTGGTTTCCACTCAACGCTGATCTCAGGTTTCCGTCCCGTTTTCTGCCGTATCAGACGCCGCGCGTGGTCGATGTCCTCACATCCTATGGTGTGCTCACGCCGATCCCGCTGGTCGGCACTGTCGAGTTCGAAGCCGGCGGACAGCGCTACACACTGGAAGCGTTCGACGGCGGTGAAGGTAAATTGTGGTTTGTGTTTAAGGACGCGACCAATGGCGCTGAAACCTATGGCGGCGGACGTTTCCTCTACGCGTCTTTGCCGGCCGATGGCGATGAGCGCGTTGTGCTCGACTTCAATCAGGCGTATCTGCCCGCCTGCGCCTTCACGCCTTACGCGATGTGTCCGCTGCCGCCACAGGGCAATATATTGCCGTTCCGGGTCGAGGCGGGGGAACGCCTGCCGCCCGCCTGATATTCGTGGATTCGCTCGTGGGAGCAAAACAAGGCCATAATAAAACGCAAGTTGTCTGTGCGTAGCAGGCCGTGAGGCTTGCTGCGCTGCGCGTCTTTATTCACTTGGGAAGCGACGATGGCCTTGTGGAACTCCGACGAGGAGCTATTCAGAATCGCACGAGCTGAATTATTTACGGCGGTGGTCGGCGATGTGATGGACAAGTTGGGGCTGATGCACCAGTTCCTGCCGCCGCAGATCAAGCCGCTGAATCCGGATATGGTGGTGATTGGCAGGGCGATGCCGGTACTTGAGGCCGACGTCTTTGGCGAGCGCATCGAAGGCAGCGCCAATAGTTTGATGTCGAAACCATTTGGGCTCATGTTCGAGGCGCTCGACGACCTCAAGCCCAACGAGGTTTATGTGTGCACCGGCGCATCGCCAAAGTACGCGCTCTGGGGCGAATTGATGAGCACGCGGGCGATTAAGCTCGGCGCGGCGGGGGCGGTGCTGGACGGCTACTCGCGGGACACCCGCGGCATCCTCGCTCTCGGCTTCCCGACCTTTTCGTGGGGAACGTATGCGCAGGATCAGGGGCCGCGCGGCAAGGTGGTCGATTACCGCGTGCCCCTTCAAATCGGCGAAGCGCGCATCGAACCCGGAGACATCCTCTTCGGCGATCTGGACGGCGTCTGCGTCGTTCCGCGCCACGCCGAAGAAGAGGTGTTCAGCCGCGCGCTGGAGAAAGCGCGCGGCGAAAAACTGGTCAAACAGGCCATCGAAAATGGCATGAGCACTGTCGAGGCGTTCCGCCAGTTTGGGATTATGTAGCCGGGCGTTGCTTATCTGGCGTCAAACAGACGATCAGCGCGCCACTGGTTGATCTCGTCGCGCAGGCGTTGCGCTTCTGCTGCCGGGTCGGAGGCGAAAATAATCGAGCGCGAGGCGTTGATGATCAGCCCTTTGCCGTCATTGGCAAGACCGTTTCTGACGACCGCCTCAACGTTGCCCCCCTGAGCGCCGATGCCCGGAACCAGCAGCGTCATGTCGCCGGTGAGTTCGCGCACCTGCTTCAGTTCATCGGGATAAGTCGCGCCAACAACCAGCATACAATTGCCGAGCGCGTTCCAGTCGTCGCGCACGCGCTCGGCGACGATCTGCCAGAGCGGGCGGTCATTCACCATCAAGTCCTGAAGTTCACCCGCGCCCGTGTTCGATGTGCGGCAGAGGATGATGCACCCCTTGTCACCGCGTTCGAGAAAGGGCCGCAGTGCTTTCCTGCCAAGATAGGGATGCAGGGTCACGGCGTCGAAGCCAAGCCAGTCGAAGATTTCGGCCACATAGCCGGCGTTGGTCGAGTCGATATCGGCGCGCTTGGCATCACAGATGGTCAGGATGTCCGGATGGCGTTCGTGCAGGTATTCCATCGTCAGACGCAGTTCGACCAATCCCTGCTCGCCGCGTGCTTCGTAAAAAGCCATATTCGGTTTATAGGCGGCGGCATAAGCGTGCGTCTGCTCGATAATCCAGCGGTTGAAAGCGAACTGCGGCGTTGGGTCGGCGTGAAAACGCGCCGGAATCTGTTCGAGCCGCGAGTCGAGGCCGACGCACAGCAGCGAGTTGCTCGTTTCGGCGCGCGCATTGTATTTGGCGATAATGGGTGCGGTCATGACATCCTCACGATGCTGTTCGGCGCTCGGCCCAGCCATGCGGGTCGCGCAGCCAGTCCTCAATCACGGCGCGTTCTTCGGTGCTAAAGCGGCCCTGCTCATGAGCGACGGTCAGGATACTCTCGAAATCGGTCAGCGCTTCGAACGGCACGCCTGCTCTGGCAAATCCGTCGCGGGCTTCCGGGAAGCCATAGCTGACAATCGCCAGACAGGCGACGACGTTCGCACCTTCGGCTTGCAGCGCTTCGACGCCCGCCAGACTGCTCGAACCCGTGGTTACGAGATCCTCGACCAGCAGTACGCGTTTGTCTTTCACTGGTCCGCCTTCGATGCGGCTGCGCGTGCCGTGCTCCTTGACCTGCTTACGCACGAATACCGACGGCGTCTCCATCACGTAGCCGAGCGCTGCGCTATGCGGGATTCCCGCCGCCTCGATGCCTGCGATCACGTCGATCGTCCAGTCGCGTTCGGCGATGCACTGCCGGAAGGCCTGAATGATTGTGCGCCAGTGTGCGGGCCAGTAAGGCAGGCGGCGGTTATCGACGTAAACCGGCGACAGCAGGCCGGATTTAAAAGTGATTGGCGCATGTGGTGAAAAACCGACCGCCCCGATTTCCACCAGCGCTCGTGCGACTTCAAGCGCCCGTGTTGTCATGATGTCCTTCCTCGTAAGATGCTTCCGCGTGTAGCAGGGCCGCCGCCAGCGGGCCGCGATAAACAAGCGCCGACCAGTACTGGAATGCCTGCGCTCCTGCTTCTCGAAACTGGTGCAAGTGCCTGCTACTGAGCACACCGCCCGACGCAACAATATCGACCGGATAACCGTGGCGCGTTCGTTCCTCGGCCAGCAGTTTGACAATTCGTAGACTGTAAGGGCGAAGCCAGCCGCCGCCAGCGCCTGCCGTCACCGAGGCATGGTTCGGTACGGGGCGGGGCAGGGTGTTCGTCGCGATGACGGCGCTCACGCCCGTGTCGGCGAACACGCGCAGCAGCGCCCGGTATTGTTCATCCGACAGATCAGGCGCGATCTTGATCCACAAGGGCGTTTTCCGGGGGGACAGAAAGTCCACAACCTGACCGGCCAGCAACCGCGCTGCTGCCTCAGTCTGGCGTGCTCCGGCATCGTCCTCCGTGTTCGGGCAACTCAGATTGAGCGTGAGCCACGCCGGTTGGACGCCGGCGTCAAACAGCAATGCCAGCGCTTCAAGGATTTCTTTGCGCGCTGTTTCGTCGTCAGCGCCGGGGCTGGGCGCGATATTGATACCGAATACGGAGGGCAATTGCGCCCTCCAGACGCCAAGAAACTGCGCTGCGGCGCGGATACCGGGATTCTTCAGGCCGATGCGGTTCTGCGTCGATTGCGTGCCCTCATCGCGCCAGAGCACTTCGCCCAAATTGCCGGCGCGAGGCCAGCGCGTGAACGAGCCGAACTCGACCGGGCCAACGAGCGCCGGAACGCTTCGCCAGCCCGGTATGATGTTTCGCCTGTGCGCGGCGCAAACCGCCGCCTCTTCGTCCGTGAAGCCGTCGCCTTTTACTAGACCGGCGGATAGGATCAGCGGGTGAGGCAGCGTTACGCCGCCAACGTGTGTAGAAGCCTGCGGAAAAAACGCCCGGTTCATCACTTCCAGCGTGGCGACTGCCCATTCCTGCACATCGAGCCAGCGCAGCAGGGCCAACATGCGCTCGTGGGATGCCTGCGCCGTATGCCTGAAGGTCAGCGGGCGTGCGACGTGCTCATAGCCGGTTGCATATGCTTTCAAAGCCATTCGCCGCAGCAACGCCTGACTCACGCTGTCAGCCTCCGTTGCATGCCCGCAACATCTCGCCCCGATCCAGTGGGGGCGAGAACGGTCTCGCCGTCATAGACCAGCGTGCCGCGGATCGTGACGCCGAGCACCTTTCCCGGCAGACGCAGGCCTTCAAACGGCGACCAGCCACAGGCCGAGCGCAGGCGCGAACGCTCAACGACCTGCCACGCATCCAGATCAATCTCCGTGAAGGTATCTGCTTCAGCCGGAAGGCCAAAGATGGAGCGCGGGTTCGTCGCCAGCAGTTCAACCATACGCTCCAGCGTGATGCGTCCTTCAGTGACCGCCAGACACATCAGCGGCAGCGTCGTCTCCAGTCCTGGCACGCCGTAAGGCGGTTTCGCGGACTGCTTTTCCGCAAGCGTGTGGGGCGCGTGGTCGGACTCAATGACATCCACCACGCCGTCCTGAATGGCGCGCCAGAGGGCGTCGCGGTCGGCGCGTGTTTTCAGGCCGGGTTTCATGCGACCGAATGGCCCAAGCGCCGCTTCGTCGTCCACAGTCAGGTAGAGGTGATGCGGCGTGACGCCGACCGTGACAGGCAATCCTTCTTCTTTCGCCGCCCGCAGCAGCCGGATTTCATAAGCTGTGCTGATGTGGCAGAAGTGCGTCGGTTTGCGGTACCGGCGCACCAGCGCGAGGACGTCAGCGACCGTGTCCTCTTCGGCGTGTACCGCGATTGGCTTATCGCCGGGCCACAAACGATAGTGGCGCTCGCGCACTTCCTGCCTGTCGATCAGCAGGTTACCGGTGGTTTCGTTGTTATACATTTTGAGGCCGCAAACGTCGCCGGCAATGGCGGGATAGAGCATTTCGTTGCCATCCTGCGCCGCGCCGAAGTACAGCCCCCAATCGCAAACCGCCTGTCGCGCAATCGCCTTGTGTTTCAGGGCCAGTGCCTCTGCGCTTATGGTCGAAGGAGGCGTGTTCGGCATATCGAGCACAACCGTGTAGCCTCCGGCGAGTGCGGCGGCGGTTTCGCTGGCAAACGTCGCCTTGTGCGCCCATTCGAGATCCCGCAGATGCACATGCGGATCGACCAGACCGGGAATGCGGACGCTCATAACCTGTCAGCCGCTCCGAGGACGCTGGCGAGCAGCGCCATACGTATGAACATGCCGTATTCCATCTGCTTGAAATAGACCGCGCGCGGGTCGGCGTCGAGAATATCGTGATCGGCAGGCGTGCCCATTTCGTGCTTGCGCGGCAGAGGATGCATCAGGATCGCGTCGGGTTTTGCCTGCGCCAGCACGTCTGGCGTCATGACGAACCGCCCCGCGATGCGGTCGTAATCGGCGCGGTCGGCAAAGCGCTCTTCCTGAATGCGCGTCCAGTAAATGACGTCGGCCTTGTCCAGCACGTCGTTCAGGTTGTCGGTTGCGTAAGTATAAACGCCGCGATCTTCAACATAGTCAATGATGGAAGGTGGCATTTGCTGAGAATCGGGCGACACCAGATAGAGCGTGACATTTTGCGCGCCATACTGCGCGATCAGCTTCGATAGCGAATGCACCGTTCGCCCGTAGAGCAGGTCGCCCACCATCGCAATGTGCAGGCCATCGAGGTTGTGTTTGCTCTCCATGATCGTGAAGAGATCGAGCAGCGCCTGCGATGGATGCTCGCCGATGCCGTCGCCGCCGCTGATGAGGACTGTTCGCCGCCCCAAAGACTCGCTTAGTCGGTCGAGATAGTAGGCCGCTTCGTAGGAGGAACCGACTTCGGGATGGCGCAGGACAACCACATCGGCATAGCAACCGGCCGCGCGCACCGTATCCGCCAGATTTTCGCCTTTATAGACCGATGAAAACTGCACGCCACCGCTGGTTGCGATCACTTCGCCGCCCAGCCGCAGCATTGCCGCTTGAAACGACATATCCGTGCGCGTGCTGGCCTCATAGAACAACGTCGCCATAACCTGTCCCGCGCAGATGTTGTTCAGGCTCAGATCGCGAGAACGCACCCGGTTGCGAATACGCGAGGCCGTCGCGAACAGCGCTTCGAGGTCGCCTCGCTCGAACTGCTCGACGGTGACGATGTGCTTGCCGGTAAAGTCACCCTGAATGGGCTGGGGCTGAAAGAGGTTCGTGTAATCCTGCGATTCGCGCTGCGTTGGCCGGGCGAGAGAAACCATCGTGCTTCCTCCTCACAAAAAAAGGCCACTCACGGAAATGAGTGGCCTTCAGAATGAGTAAATGTAGGTTTGACACGGGTCGGGACTCGAAAGTGAAACCGGGAACGGTGTCCTTTCCGACGGGTGAAGGACGCCGTTACTTTTCCCGCTTTCGCCCTCTGATGGATCATGTCCGTGTGACCTATGTCAAAGCAAAACCCCCAACTGTATACAGTGTCCGGCGGGAAGATGCAAGCATGAATCTGGCAATGCGCTCAAATTGCGCTCGCATGTTACGGGCGATTATTCAGATTTTCGGTGATGTAAAGCGTGCCGGCCACCACCGTGTCGGGCTGCTTGCTGGCGACCCATATGTGATAACGCCCGGTGACCGGGGTGTTGAAGTCGATGCTCGGATTGAAAGCGTCGAACGAATCATCGCTACAACGGAAGCTGCCGTCGGGTGCGCTGACAACCAGCGAGGTGTCTCCCGCGCCGGTGAAATAGAAGCGCAGTGTTGGGAATGGCCCCGATGTGTAATCGAGCGCGAAGCTCGGCGCGGTGGTGGCAAATCCCGAACAATCCGGCCCGGCGCTGCTTACATCGACCGGCCCGCCCGCGCTGATATCGGTCGTGAACGGGTCGGGGATGAAACCGCTGCTGATGCCGGTATTGCCGAAAACCGGCGGCTGCGCGGGATCGAGGCCGGGTAAGGCGACCGGCGTATCGAACACGGTGGCCGGGATCGGCGTCAGTGTGGGAATGAGGTCGGGCGTGAAGGCTGTCTGCTGGCGCAGCGGGCAGGTTGGCAACTCGCGCTCGGATTCAACGCAGATGATGAAGCTTTCGGCGTCGCCGCTGCCGCTGTGGCTGACATCAACCACGTATTCCGCAATCCCGGCAGGAATACGGATCTGCAGCCCGGAGAGTCTTGGCGATACCATTGCCAACGTCTCGTTGCTGGCCACATCGCGCAGCGCGACAGCCGGGCCGGATTCCTGCCTCGACGACCGCACGGTGACGAGCAGGGCATCGGTTGGCGAACCGGATACATGGAACGACTGTTGCGGCGTTGCGGCGCTTACCACCGCTTCGACGTTGCTGCCAATCGACAGGGATTGCGGCCCTTCCAGCGGCTCGCCGGGTTGCACGCTAATCAGGAACTGCCCGGCAATGTTCCCGCTTGAACGGATGTCGATGTGATAGACACCCGGCGCAGCCAGCGTTGCCGTGCCTTGCACGACGGTCTGGTGTCCCGTGTTTTCGACATTCAACAGCGCCAGTCCGTCGGGCGCGGTTACGGTGAACGATGGCGCGAGTCCGGTCGTCATCGCCAGTACCTGCACGAGCGCGCTTTGCGGCTGGTTGACGATCAACTCGAAGCGTGCGCCCGCTGCCGGATCGTTGATCGTGCCGGCTTTGTTCTCGCCGATGGCGATGGGTTCGGCTGCATCGGCCTGTGCGGCGACATGGGCGTGGTGGCCGGAAGCCAGAGCTGCCGTCAACAGGACAACCAGTAGAGCAGTGAAGAGTCGAAGGGCGTGAAACCTGGCCATATTTCGCCTCGCTTCGTGATCGGAAGGTCTGGTTCAAGCCTACCGGATTTCCCGAAGCTGGCAAACAGGGAGGTTTCAGGCGGTTGGGACGCGCCTTGCAGGCGCGGTTGTTTCTCGCTGAATGAGTTCGGTGCTAAGAATGGTTACGCCGCGAATCGCCAGACCGTTGAGCTGCCCGATCAACTGGCGGCAGGCGCGTCGTCCCAGATCAACGACATCGGCCGCGACAGTTGTCACGCCTGCGGCTGCCGCTTCGGGGCCGTCGCCAAAGCCGGCAATGCAGACGTCCTCCGGCACGGCGTAACCCGCCGCGCGAACCGTTTCCAGCGCTGCGACGGCCATGAGATAGTCGGAAGCCACAATTGCGTCAAATGACGGTCTTGCCTGAAGCACCTCGGCCAGTCTGGAAGCCGCTACTTCCGGATCGAACTCGCCGGGAACGAAAATTGCTTCCTCCGGTGCGAGGTTGTGGCGCACCATCGCGTGACGAAAGGCGCGGTCGCGGGCAATGCCATCGTTCTGCCCCATGTGGCCCTGAATGAACAGTAGACGCTGTCGCCCGCAGTCGACGATGATGTGATCCATAAGTTGATCCATCCCGGCGAGATTATCCGAGATGATCGCCGGAATCGTGGAACCGGGAACCGAGTGGCTCACCAGCGACATGGGCAGGCCCGTTTGCTCAAGCGCCAGCAGCACGTCATCAGACACGACATTGGCGATCACCAGCAGCCCTGCCAGCCGTTGGACATCGAGCGGCAGCCCGGCGACGTCGCGCACGCCCTGAGGCGCGATGGCAACCTGCACCCGGTAACCCTGCCGTTCGGCCTCGGCTTGCGCCCCTGCAATGACGTTCTTCTGGAACACCTTGCCGGGATCGTTCGTCAGGATGGCAAGCGTGCGACCGTTGCCCGTTACCATATGCCCAGCTCCCGTTGCAGCGCATTCGCTACCGCGCCGACCGCGCTCAGGCTGGCGGAGTCGGCCAGTGAGTAGCTCACCTGTCCGGCAGAGTCGAGCGGCAGCAGCGAAGCGACCTGCGCGCGCACCCGCTCGATTAGCGGCTCGCCGAGCGTCTTGACCGGCCCGGCGATGGTGATGTGGTCGGGGCGCAGCAGCGCGATGACCCACGCACAGACGCGCGCCAGATGGCTTCCCAGTTCGTCGTAAAGCTGGCGCGCTGCTTCGTCGCCAAGCTGTTCGGCCCGGCGCATGTCGAGATAACTCAGGCTGCTTCCGGCCAGCACGCTGCCGGGAAATTGCTGCGCCAGTTCCTGCGCGCGCCGCTTGATCGCCGGGGCGGTTAGATAGGCTTCCAACGATCCCTCGCCGGTCGCCGGGTCGAGGCGCAGGCAACCGATGTCGCTGCCGTGGTGATAAACCGCGCCACCGAGCGCGATGCCAATCTCGATGTTGTGATTGATGAGGATCGTCACCAGATTGCGAACCGTCTCGTCGGTGTCATAGGTATATTGCGCCATCGCCGCCAGTTCGGTGCTGTTGGCGGTATATACAGGCGCGCCATATGCCTCCTGTAACCGTTCGCTGAGCGGGAGTTCGCGCCAGAGTAGATGGGGCGACGAACGTACAATACCCTGTTCGGCATCGACAACGCCCGGAACGCCGACGCCCAGACAAAGCAGCGGCGCGTCGAGCTGGGCGATCAGGGCGTTAATGACCTGTCGCAGTACGTCGAGCGCGTCCTGCTCCTGTGCGCCTTCCAGATCGGCAACGTGACGCGCCACCAGCGCGCCGTCGAGATTGGCCAGCACGCCCGACACCTGATAACTGTCAACCGAGACGCCGATGACCTGTCGCGCCGTTGG
>QGUR01000459.1 GCA_003242205.1 Chloroflexota bacterium
TACAATCTTCTTTTTTGTCGGGAGCTTCAATTTGTTATAAAGGACGGGGCCAGGGCCCCCCCGCGCCCCCGCGCCCATCGCTGACCGCATCGTAATGAAAGGCAGGGCGGTCAGAGACGGTCGTCGGACCGCGACGCACCTCTAAACCGGCGGTGATTAGAGCCGTGTACAGGCGGTTGCCGTCGTCTCCCCGGTCCAGCCAGAAAACATGCCCACCGGCGCTGCCTTCAACCGCCTGCACGCTGTAGGGATGGGTTGGCGGCAGTGGCAGGACGACCGGCGCTTCCGTGATTTCAGCTTCCAACTTGCGGGTGTCGTGATGGATGCCCGTGTTGTCGGAGCCAATCCAGTGGGCGACCGGGGCGCTGCCTGCGAACCACACGGCAGGCGCGTCGATCTGCGGGGCATGGGCGACGGTTTCGACCGGCCAGCCGGTGGGATTATCCGGCGACGCGCAGGCGGCCAGCGCGAAAACGGCGGGGAGGATAGCAGCGAGCAGACGTCCGGGCGTAGCGCGTGCCAGCGCGCGAAAGGGGAAATCGGAGGCCGCCATCAGCCATGAGCAATTGGCGATAGACCTTCCACACCGCTGTAGCGAACCGGATGTGGCGCGTAGAAGGCGATTGTCCTAACGACATGCTCGGCGACGCTGAGCGGCACGTTTGTCAGGACTGCTTCTTCGGGCCCGAAGTAGATGCCCACATGGTAGCGGTCTTCACCGTACATCTGTTTGACCAGCCATCCGGCGGGGCCGCCCACGCGCGCCGCCCTGACCACCTCGACTTCGTCGATACTGCTCCATGCAATCGTCCGGCCGTTGACGACGACTTCCGCCGCGTACGGGTCGAAGTGGGCTTGCAGCGCGGCCTTCCCGGCAGGGCCGAGCGCCTCCGGGTCGGGCCGCACGTTTAGCCGCTGGAGGTATCCCCGAAAATCGCCCATGCACAATATCCTTCTTCCACAGGTCCGCTCTCACAGACGTGAGAGCGGAGGGATTCGTGGTCGGTTGCAAGGGCGCACGAGACGCAGCATAGCGCAATCTCGTGGCCCTGCAACCCGTGTGTAACTAGATGATGCTTTTTGTGACTGTCAGTGTGTATGCGCCCTCGCCGCTATCGGTGTACGCGCCCACTTCGATGATGACGGTGCTGTTTGCGCTGATCTCCAGTTCCATAATGGCGGAATCATAAGTGCCCAAGCGGGCATCGTCATTTTCCGTGATGATAGCGCCATTCTCGTCGTAAACGCGCAATACGGTATCCAGGCCTGTATCACCGGTCAGGACGATGTCGATCACAACGTCGTCTTCCGTCGAGAAGGTGTAGCGGTGGCGTGTATTGAACGCCAGCGTACCGCTGACCCGCTCGTCAAGGGCGATCACACCTTGCTCATGCGTCGTAGCCGCCGTTCGCCTGTTGAGTACCTCAATCGCGGCATTCAGCAGCGCGTCCTCATTGCTCAAGACGCTTTCTTCCGTAACGGGAACACGCACGTCTGGCTTTACGCCCTGCCCTTCGATATGGATGTTGCCGTCGGCATCGACGGCGCGGCCAACCGTAAACTGAACGTTGATGGGGCCGGGCATGTAAAACTGCTCGACGCTGCCGCCCATCCCGCCGGTCGTGTAATGCCCGACCACGGTGGCGCGGTTTTCAATCGTCATGTTGTAGCTGAAGAATTCACATGCGCTGACGCAGCCTGGGCTGATGATGAGGGCGATGTCACCGCGATAGCGCTGATCTTCCGGCGGCAGGAAAAATCTGTCGCGTGTGTCCGGGTCGAAGACGAATTCGCCGGTCGCCTCATCATAGAAACCTGTATTGCCGAGCACATGCGGCTCATCGAAGAAGTAAGCCGCCAGTTGATCGGCCAAAAAGCCGTTGCCACCGCCGTTCTGGCGCATGTCGATGATCAGGCCGCGGATATTGTTCCTGTTTAGCGTGTTGATCATGCGTTCCCACAGGTCCACCGTCAGCCGGTCGTTGTCGAAGAAGCTGTAAATCCTGACATAGCCGTAGCCGCCCAGCAGCAGATCGTACTCGACGGGTAATTCGAACCCGGTCAGGCCTGCGGCGAATGAGGTTGCGTTGAAGCTCGCTCGTTCGGCAATGGCCGTTAGCGTCACCGTTTCCGGTTCGCTTTCGTTCGGGTTCCGGAATGTGAGTTCGACCTGCTCGCCTACGGGGAAGCGCAGCGCGTAGCGCAATTTCTGCAGGCGTTCGTAATCCCGCGTGCTGAACGGCGCGGACCAGGCGACAGTGTTTTCAATGACTGCGTCAAAATCCTCGCCGTTGATCGCCAGCAGCTCGGCTCCCGGCTCGACACCCGCCTGTTCAGCCGGTCCGCCATTGAGCACCAGAGAAGCGATGATACGGCCATCGCTCAGTTCAGTTGCTGCCAGGCCCAGACCGCCCTCCGTTGCTGCGATAAAGCGTGCCTCCAGCGAGGGCGTGAAACTCATGCCTACGTGACCGTCGGGGATCGACCATAGAAATTGCAGCAACGCCCATTCGTAAGCCGCCTGATCGTTTTGGGCTTCGGCCTCTTCAAAGAGCGGACGAAATTCCTCGGCTTTTGCGTCCCAGTCGATGCCTTTGAACTCGGTGAAGGCATACTCGCGCCGGAATTTGTCGATCATAGCATCGAAAGCTTCGGTATAGGTCATCGACGAAAAATCGTCGACTTCCGAAAGCTCGCCTTCGATCAGGTCCA
>QGUR01000149.1 GCA_003242205.1 Chloroflexota bacterium
TTTTCCCAGGGGGGGTGGCGCTCACCGGGGTTCACGGGTTCCGGTGCATCTGGTTGGGGCGTACGGGTGCGATCAGGTTGCCAAAGCCGTGGTCAGCTGCCAGCTTCACCATCGCTTCGACCATGACGCGGCTTAAGCCCTGCCCGCGCCTCGACGGCGGGATCGAAATCGACAGCGCGCTCAACGTATTGGGAACGACGCCATTTTCAAGGCCGCTGAAGCCCTGCTCCAGCACCCAGTCCCAACCATCATCGGACAGGCTGGCAGAGAGGCCATCCCAGGCTACCGGAATGCTGTTGCCCACGCCGATCACGGCGTTGCCCCCGTCAAGCAGCAGAAACTGGAAATCGGGAAAATCAACCTCCAGCCGGGGAAAGAGACGGTTGGCGACCGTGTCGTTGAGCATGAGCTCCGGCCACGACTCGGCCGTCAAATCATCAGCGACTGGAATCAGGTCAGGTCGCTGGCGATAGGTGACTACCGTGTATGCGTTCATCGGGTTACCTCGGCGTACAGGGCTTCATAGGCGCTTGCGACCTGCCTCCAACTATAACGCTCCTCGATCAACCGGCGTCCCTCAATCGACAGCTTCTGGCGCAAGTCGCCGTCTTCCAGCAACCGGATAGTCGCCGCCGCAATGTCCTCATCACGGGCGACCAGCGCGTGCCGCCCGTTTTCGACGGCGATCCCATCGACGCTGACCGGCGTGGCAACCACCGGGCAGCCCATCGCCAGCGCTTCCAGAACCTTGTTCTTGATGCCCGCGCCCAGACGCAGCGGCGAGACGAACGCCGTCGCTTGAGCCAGATACGGCTTGACGTCCGGCACGCGCCCGGTCACTTCGATCCGGTCGCCCGCCAGCGCCCGCAGTTCCGGCGGTGGCGCGTTGCCGACCAGCCAGAGACGGGTTTCAGGGAAGCGTTCCTGCACGCGAGGCAGAATCTCAGTCGCCAGACGCAAGGCGGCATCGACATTGGGCGCATACTCGTAATTGCCGGTAAACAGCAGGGTCTGTTCCAGCCGCGCGCCGGTTTCCGGCTGAAACCGGTTCAGGTCGATGCCGTTTGGGATGACTTCGACCGGCAGGCCGGGTCTAAGCTGCCGCAGCTCGGCGCGATCCTGCTCGGTCACAACGACCGTCCGGCGATAGGGCGCGAACATCCAGCTCTCGAAAGACTGCGCCAGCCGCTGCTGCGCGGCAAGCGCCAATCGCTTCAGAGTCCCGGTCGCCGCTTGCCGCGCCCGACGCAGATACAGGCTGTAGCTCTCGTAAGGCGTAATGATCGCCGGGACATCGCCGAGCGCCCGCGCGTACTCGTAGACGTGAACGCCTCCGAACATGTGGGCCACATCATAGCGTTCGGCCTGTAATTGCTTTTCAATCGCCTGCCACATGGCAGGCGACCATGCGCCGTGAGCCGCACCGGGAAAACGCCTCACGGGCAGCGCCTGTCGAACCGCGTAGTCAAGCAACGTGCGCTTCGGCTCCGGAAACAGGTGAATGTGCCGAAAAAAGCGCTCGTAATGGGCCTGTTCGGCTTCGTCTTCGGGCCGGTTGGTGAACGCCAGCAGGTCGATTTGATGCCCGCGCGCCGATAGCTCACGCGCGAGGTGATAGACGATCAGCCGGTCGCCCAGATGCAGCGGGTACGGCGGGCAGCGCGAAACGAGCAGCACGTTCATGGAATCACCCCGCTGCGCCGGCAGCGCAGGCTGGCCATCCGGCAGCGCGCGCTCATCGTCGCTGACCGATCACCCGGTCGGCGACGGCCATGAAGTCGCGCGCCTGCGCCTGAGCCGAAAATCGCGCCTCGACCCGCGCGCGCCCCGCAGCACCGATGCGCGCCCGCAGGTCCGGGTTCTGCAACAGCGTGATCACATGGCGGGCCAGACCTTCGGCGTCCCCCGGATCGACGAGGAAGCCGGTTTCGCCATGAACCACCGTCTCGCTGGGGCCGCCGCGCCGCGTGGCGACGACCGGTTTCGCGCACGCCATCGCCTCGACAATCGCCATGCCGTAACTTTCGAACTGCGAACTGCACACCAGCACGTCCGCCGCCGCCATAACCCGTTCCACATCATCGCGAAAGCCGAGATAAACCAGACGGTCGCGCAGCAGCGGGTCGTTCTTTGCAGCCTGCAGGATGCGCTGCTTGTAAGCCTCATCGGCGGACTGGCCGTGTACGTTTTCCCCAGCGACGATGAAACGCGCTTCCGGAATTTGCAACGCCACCTGCCGGGCCATCGCCTGAAAAACCTCGTGGCCTTTCACCTGCTGGAAACGGGCCACCAGCGCGACGACCGGCGCATCCTGAGCGATGCCGGCCTGAAAGCGCACGCGCGTGCCGTCGACGCCGGGGTGAAATTTGCTGGTATCGACGCCGGGAAAGACCAGCGTGATCTCTTCGGGCGGCATGAACGGCGGTTGCCCCACGTAGCCATCGCGCACCGCTTCATCCAGCGCCATCGTCGCCGTGGGCCGTCGAAAGAGCGCGTATTGCCATGGTTTGGGCCGCGTCCACCAGCCCATGCAGGTCCACATGGTGGGAATACCGGCGCGTTCGGCGGCGGGCAGCGCCATCGGCAGGCTGTGATAGTCGGTGTGCAGCGCGTCGATTCGCTGTTCGCGGATCAACGCCTCGATTTTGCCGACGATGGGGAAGCGCGCCCAGATGGCGGGAATGAAGTATTCGGTTGCGCCGCGGAAGGGAATGATATGTACCGGCCCGCCAAGCGCGCGCCAGCGTTCCGCTACCTGTCCGTCGCCCGGCACGAGCAGATGCGGCGTATAGCGCGCCCGGTCGAGATGCTGCGCCAGATTGAGCAACACCATTTCGCCGCCGCCGATGCCGGTGTAATGCGTAACGAAGAGCAGATTTTTCGCGCCCACGATTAGACTTCTCGCTCGCAATGCGAGCGTTAACAGGCAAACAACGTTGAAGTTTAACCGATTCGTGTCTACTCTTGAAGCGCGTGTATCCGCCCCGCCGGTGATAGGAATGATATGACCGATCTGACCTCGATGCTTCAGGCCGTGCGACAGGCCGCCGATCTCTGCCGGCGTATCCAGCAGCGGCATTTTGTCCACAGCGAAAAAGGCGCTAACGACCCAGTGACCATCGCCGACTACGGCGTGCAGGTTATTCTACACCGCGCCTTGAGCCGGGCTTATCCTGACGATGGCATTCTGTCCGAAGAACAGGCCAACCAGTTCATGACCGTGCTCGACGACGCCCAGCGGGCGGAAATCACCGCCCTGTTGCGGGAAGTGCTGGACGAACCGGTAACGCCAGACGATATCGCCCGCTGGCTTGACCACGGCAGTGGCCGGCAAACCGAGCGCATGTGGGTGGTCGATCCCATCGACGGTACGAAGGGCTTTATCAACATGCGGCACTACACCATTGCCGTCGGCGTGCTGCGCGACAATGAACCCGTCGAGGCAATCCTCGGCTGCCCCGGCTACGACTCGCCGGACGGTCAGGGCATGCTCTTCTACACGCAAGATGGCATACCTCTCGCAGAGCCGATGAGCGGCGGCGCGGCGCACCGGATTACGGTATCGAACCGGGTGGACACGGCATCCAGCCTCGTGGTCGAAAGCGTGGTCCGCGAACACTCCGATTTTGAGCAGATGCGGCGCATTCACGCCCTGCTCGGCATTCCCGACGCCAACGTGCGCCAGATCGACAGTCAGGAGAAATACGCCCGCGTCGCCGCCGGAGACGCCGACCTGTACATGCGCCTGCCCCGCGCCACAGGCGACAACCGCATTTCGATTTGGGACCATGCGCCGGGAACCGCCCTGCTACGCGCTGCCGGCGGCATCGTCACCGATCTGGACGGCTCGAAACTCGACTTTTCACGCGGTCGTGAGCTTTCCGCCAATTCCGGGATCGTCGTAACCAATGGCCACATTCACGAAGCTGTGATCCGCGCCATCCAGACCGTGCGCGGAGAGGCCTGAGCGCGCACAGGCCGTAACGCGGGCCGCCGCCGGCTGATCGCCGGGCGAAGCGGTGGCTCGAATGCGCGGAAATGTCGCCCGGTCCTGCCAATTCGAGCACGAGCGCCGCGTTGTCCAGCCGTTGGGGGAGCGTTGCTACCAAAACCTTCGGTTTAACCGTATAATAAAATTACTTTCGGGATAACACAGAGGGCAGCGTAATGAACGATCTCCATCTGCGTCGCATTGTTGCCGTTCTCCTCGCCCTGATAGTCGGCCTGTCTGGCATACCGGGCGTGCTTGCCAATCCGGCTACGCAGGAAGAAACGCCCCCGGTCGTGCTCAGCCCGTGCGAGCCGCCGCGTCCCGATAACGATGGAATTTTTATTACCTACAACACCAACATTGAACTTGACTCGGAATTGCTGCAAGGGCTGTTCCGGCAGGCGACCAATTATGTGCGCCGCGGCACGGTCATGCAGGCGCAGCGCGAGTACACGCAGGCACGGCGTCTTTACAACTACGCAATCGACTATCTGAATTACCTGTATGATCTCTACAACGGGCGCGGATTTGCCCACGCGCGCGAGGGCAATCCTCAGGAAGCCATCGCCGACTACCTGCGCGCGTTCTCGCTGTCGGTCAATCTGGCCGACGTGTACGACCGGCGCGGCCTGACGAATGTTTCGCTCGGCAATTACGAGGCGGCGGTGCGCGACATCGAAAACGCGCTGAAATTCGTACCCCAATTGCGCGTCAGCCCTGCCTATGCTCCCGCCTACTACCATGTGGGCAACATGCAGCTCGAAGCCCACGATTACGACGCCGCGCTGGCCTCATACAGCCGTGCCATCGAACTCGACCCCGCTTACTTCGAGGCCTATCACAAACGCGGCGGCGTTTACCTGCTACTGGCCGATTATGACGAAGCGGTGCAGGACTTTAGCTGCGGCATCGTGCTCGATCCGGATTACACCGCCAACTACCATCTGCGCGGGCGCGCGCTGGCGAAGGCAGGCCAATACGACGCCGCGATTGAGGATTTTTCGCGGGCGCTGGAAGCCAATCCGCGGCTGGCGCTGGCTCGTATCGACCGCGGGCTGGCGTATCAGGCAATGGGCGACCTCGTTCAGGCGATTACCGACTTCACATGGGCCATTCTCATCAACCCAAGCCAGCCGGAAGCGTACAACCTGCGCGGTATCGCCTATACCGAGGCCGGGCTGTGGAGCGAAGCGATTGCCGACTACAACCGGGCCATCAGCCTCGATCCAACCAATGCCGCCTACTGGAACAACCGCGCCTGGGCGCAGCTTCAACTGAACAATCACGCCGGCGCACAGCTCGACTTCCTGCAATTCCTGTTGCGCCTGAACCTGACGCTGCCGCGCGCGCTGCTGGAGGCGTATGACTACTGGTTTGTGCCAGACCTGTTGGATACCGGCGAGGCGCGGGGATAGCCACAAGCTGGCGTATGGTGGCGGTTAGCCTACGCGCTTCGCCATCAGGATATCGGGTTTGCCGGGACCATTAGCGTCGGGGATAACGCCGACGATGGTGAAGCCCACTTTCTGGTAAAACTCGTAGGGATGCCCGCGCAGGTTGCGAATCGTGGTGATATGACGGCACGGATCGTCGTATAGATCGACGCCCGCCAGCGTCGTCATGCCGTCCTCGTCGTCAGTACCCAGCATCAGCGTCAGGCCGCCGCGCTGGCGCACCTGCGCTTCCAGATCGGCCACCAGCGCGCGCCCGATGCCTTGCCGCTGCCGGTCGCGACGCACAATCAGCGGGTGCAGCTCCCAGACTTTCCCGTAGGTATACTGGCCGCCGATCCAGCCGAGCGCCTCGCCGCCGGCATCGACCGCCACGCGGCTGATCCGGTCGCCACCAAACGACTGGTCGATTTCCTCCAGCGCCGCTTCCAGCGTGGGCCAGGCATCGGGCCAGTGATCGGCAAACCCCTCGACCAGCAGCCGCGCAAGCTGGTGAATCACGTCGGTGTCGTCGCGTGTTAGATCGCGGATATACAACAGTTCTCACTCCCGATTAGCGCCAGAATTGGCATGAATTATGCTGCCCGCCGCCGCGCAGCACAATGCGGACAACCGCGCCGAAACCGTTTCTGGCGCTCGCTCATTTGTGCTACAATGAGCCGCATGTCAGCCCCAGCAGGAGTTGTTGTCCATGTCCGAACCGATTCGCATTCTGCACTTCGCCGACACGCACATCGGCATGGAAAATTACGGTCGCATCAGCCCGCAATCCGGCCTAAGCACCCGCGTCGAGGACTTCCTGCGCCGGATGGACGAGATGATCGACTACGCGCGCGAAAACGACGTCGACCTGACGATTTTCGCCGGAGATGCTTTCAAAACCCGCACCCCCAACCCGACGTTTCAACGCGAGTTCGCGTGGCGCGTGCGCGACCTGATCGAGCTGGCTCCGCTGGTGCTGCTGGTCGGCAATCATGACCTGCCACCGATGGCGCTGAAGGCTTCCAGCATCGAGATTTACGATACGCTGGCCGTGCCAAACGTATGGGTGGCCGACGAATACGAACTGAAAGTGATCGACACCAAACGCGGCCCGGTGGCAGTGGGCGCTGCACCCTATCCCGTGCGGTCGCGCCTGCTGGAAGATGAAAAAACCGCCAGCATGACTATCGCCGAGATCGACGCTCTGCTGCAAGAGGTACTCGCTAATCTGCTCGAAGACTTGGCGACCGAAGCAGACAAGCTCGACATGCCGCGCCTGCTGACCGGCCATTTCACCGTCGATGGCGCGGTCTGGGGCAGCGAACGCCAGATCATGCTGGGGCGAGACATCGCCGTCGCCCGCGCGTCGCTGGCAGACCCACGCTGGGATTACGTCGCGCTGGGGCACGTCCACAAACACCAGAACCTGACCGCCAATCAGACCGGTGTGCCGCCTGTGGTTTACAGCGGCAGCATCGAACGCATCGACTTCGGCGAAGAGCACGATGCCAAAGGCTTCTGCTGGGTGGAACTTCAGCGCGGCAGGGCAGACTGGCAGTTTGTGACCGTCAACGCCCGGCCCTTCGTGACGTTGAGAGCCGACCTCAAGGAAAGTGAAAACCCAACTCAGGAAGTGGTTGACCTGATCGAGGAGCATCACCTGCAGGGCGCGGTCGTGCGCCTGATCCTCCAGTTCACGCCAGAAACGGAAGCCAGCTTCAACGAGGGCGTGGTACGCGACGTCTTGCGTCAGGCGGGCGTCAGCTCGATCGCCGTCATTCGCAAGGAGATCCAGCAATATGCGCGCGCGCGGCTTGGTGGCAGCCCCGAAGAACTGGACGACCTTGAACTGCTCGACCGTTATCTCATCAGCCGTCAGGTCGATGAAGCACGCCGCCGCGAACTGGCCGCCGCCGCCAAAGAAATCTTCGAGTCGACGCTGGTACACCGCGAATAGCCGGATACAGGACGTCGTTCCAGACGAAGCGCGCTTAATTTTCTCGCCTGACGCCGCGCGAATGTCACCTTTTGCCCGCGAAATGGCTCTAGACTATAGCAGTTGAAGCCAGAACAGGAGCGCTTCCTGATGGAACGATACGAACGTCTCGTCCGCGAGCTTCAGGCGTCAGACCTGACGCCCGAACAGCAACAGGACGCCTTTTCCCGGTTGGTAGAACAGTTTCACGCGCCGGCCATGGCCTGGGCGTATGCGGCATTAGGAGATTCAGCGCTCGCTCAGGATGCGGTGCAGGAAGCCTTTGTCAGCGCCTATCGCAACCTCGACCAGCTTCGCGAGCCGCGCGCGTTTCCCGTCTGGTTCCGGCGCATCGTCCGAACCGAGTGCCACCGTCTGCTTCGCAGTCGTCGGGCGGGCGACTCGCTGGACGAAATCGAAGCGGCAACAGCGCAGGGCAATCCCGAGGAGACGGTCGAACAGCGCGAAACACGCGAACAGGTGCGCCACGCCCTGCGTACCCTGCCCGCCAGAGACCGCGAGGTCATCGAACTGTATTACATCACCGGCTACGCGCAGAATGAAATCGCCAGCATGCTCGATCTGCCGCTGACGACCGTAAAAAAGCGCCTGCAATACGCCCGGCGGCGGCTGAAAGATGCCCTGCCGCAAATGTATGGGCCGGTGTCCGTGGCTGGCAACGGTTTTGCCCTGCCCGCGTGGGCCGCGCTGATGGAAATCGACACGTTGTTGTATGGCTATGCGGAATCGTTTGCGGAAGCCCCAGCGGCAGAGGTGGAGGCGGAAGGGAGGCTGGCGCGATGACGATGCTGGTTCCCATGGTCGTCGAACGCAGTTCCACAGGCGAACGCGCCTTCGACATTTATTCGCTGCTGCTGAAGGAGCGCCTCATCATCCTCGGCAGCGAAGTGAACAGCGACAGCGCCAACCTGATCATCGCGCAGTTGCTATTTCTCGATCGCGAAGATCACGAACGCCCCATCCACATGTATATCCAGTCACCGGGCGGTGACGTCTACGCGGGCCTCGCTATCTACGATGCGATTCAGCAGGTCAGCGCGCCCGTGAGCACGACCGCCGTCGGGCTGACCGCCAGCTTTGGCACTGTTGTGCTGACGTCGGGAACACGCACGATGCGTTATGCCCTGCCAAACGCGACGATCCACATGCACCAGCCACACGGCGGCACGCAGGGGCAGGTGACCGACATCATGATCCGCAGCAACGAGTTCCAGCGGCTGAAAGACCGCCTGGTGCAGATTTTCGTCGATCATACCGGGCAGGAGCGCGACATCATCCTGCGCGATCTGGACCGCGACGTCTACTTCAGCGCGCAACAGGCGCAGGAATACGGGCTTATCGACGCCGTGCTGGACAACCGGGCCAGAAAGCCGGCGCTCAACGGCAATGGCCGCCAGCCCAACATCGCCTTTAGCGCCAGCGCGGCGGGCGGTTGCGCCAGCGCCACCAAAGCCCGACCGGATAGCCGAGCATTTTCGCCACATCGCCGACCACGCGGATGACCGGAACCAGCAGAACCGCTTGCGCGACATCGCCCGGCCGGGTGAACCCCGTCCGGCGCAGCACGAGCGGCAGGCGGCGGTAAGGCTGTTGCAGATAGACCGCCCCGCCGATCAGCAACAACAGCCAGAAAGCCCGGTGGACGCGCGCGCCTAGCAGGGTGAGCAGCGGCCCGGCAACCAGATACGTCGTATAGCGGATCAGGTGGCGCTTGCGCCACAGATCCGCTTTTCCATCGCCGCGGGCATAGAGGTAATACTGTTTGAAGAAGGCGCGCAGGCTGCCGCGCGGGCGAAAATACACCACTGCATCCCGGCGCAGCGCGAATCTGGCGATTGCCTTCAGGCGAAAATCGAAAATCAAATCTTCGCAGTAATCAAGCCATTCGGGATAGCCGCCGGCTTCTGCCCAGGCGGCCCGGCGCAGGGCGATGCTGCGGCTGCTCGGCAAAAAGGATTCCGGGTCGATTTCGCTGGCCAACGGCAACACGGTCGCGCCCATCGCCGCCTCAAAGAGCGTCGCGGCGTCGGCGACGAAAAAGCCACTGACGACATCGACCGCCGGATCTTCCAGCAGCGGCCGGGTGATGCGTTCCAGCCACTCCCGGTCAAGCGTGACGCCTGCGTCGGTAATCGCGATGATATCGCCCCGCGCCGCCGTGATGGCGACATTACGCCCCCGGCTGATGTTCGCGCCCGGTTCCACCAGCACGCGCAGCGGCAGCCGCGACGCATACTCGTTCAGGATTGCGACGGTCTGATCCCGGCTGCCGCCATCGACCACGACCACTTCATCCGGCTGGAGCGACTGTTCGACCAGCGAATCGAGCAGGCGGCGGATGCTTTCGCCCTCGTTGAGTACGGTGACGATGACGGAAATCACGCGGGCGTTTCCTCAAGGTAGATCGAGACTTTTTTCAGCAGCCGGTCGTAATCGGCGTGCGAACGATTGGTGAAAGCGATCACCGGCGTCAGCCCTTCGCCGCAGAAAAAACCATTAATCCGGTAGATGGCGGGCAGCGTGGGAATGACCAGCATTTTGCCGGCCGCCGCGCGATAGCTTTTGCGCCCGCCGACCAGTTTGCGCCCGATTTCCGAGTCGGGCTGCGGCAGCAGCGGAAAATCCTTGAAGGCGCTGACCTCGGACCACGCGACGCGCCGTTCCTTCCAGATCACCGGGCGAATCGTCAGCCCTTCGCTGTCGACCGTCAGCGGCGGGCTGATGGTGGTCAGCATCACTACCGGCGGCATCAGCGCCAGCAGCAGAACACTGCCAAAGGCCAGCATGATAAAGCGCTGATCGAACAGCGCGACAGCCAGCAGGCCAATAGCGCCAAGCGCCATCGCCACGAGCAGCGCCACCGCGCCATACTGGGTCACGCGATTGAGAAAAGGCCTGGGATGGTTGTGAACCGAGCGCAGATTCATGAATTGGGATCGCTAAGCTGTGCCGCGCGCCTTGCCCCGACCTGACCGCAAAGACAGAGGCGACCGGACTGGCTGGCCGCCCCTGATTCTCGCTGCTGGCAAGGCTACGCTCAGGCGATGGTCACCTGATCGTTGAGATAGACGTCCTGAATGGCATTCAGCAACTGAACGCCTTCGGCCATCGGGCGCTGGAACGCCTTGCGCCCGCTGATGAGGCCCATACCGCCCGCCCGCTTGTTGATGACGGCCGTGCGTACCGCTTCGGCAAGGTCGTTCTTGCCGCTTGCGCCGCCAGAGCTGATCAGCCCGGCGCGGCCCATGTAGCTGTTCACCACCTGATAGCGCGTCATGTCGATCTCGTTCTCGCTCGACAGTTCGGTGTAGATGCGCTCGTCCACCTTCCTATGGGTCAAATACCCAGT
>QGUR01000150.1 GCA_003242205.1 Chloroflexota bacterium
TGCCCCAGCGCGCGCGCGTCGTCTGCTACCTGCTGGACGCTGAGCGCGAACAACAATCCTGCCAGCCGCGAATGGCCGCCAAAACGTAAGCGACGATATTGGGGATAGATACCCATAAACATGCTCAGCCCGGAGGCGCGGCCCGGCACATAATCGAAGATGTAAAACCCGGCGACTTCGCCATTGACTCGCAACAGCCACTGGTGCGGATAAAACCGCGAGTCGACCGCTGCGCCGCCCGCCGCGCGACGGCGCAGCCAGGGCGCGAATTTCCATCCGTACGGGAAAAATTCCTGCATCAGCCCGACCAGAATTTCGGTCGCCTCGGGCTGGCCATGGATCACATCGTCAATCGTGAGCGTGCCATCATCAGAATGAAAAACGCGCATTACCCTTCCTAAAAACTCAGTTTGTCAAGAACCTGGTTGGCCCGCTGCCGCCGCTTCAACCGCCAGTTGAACAGACTCGTCTCGTAAACCGCGCGCATACGGATGATTAGCGCGAGCGCCAGCAGCGCCAGAACCGCCGCGACCACCAGATAGGCCGTTGTGTATTGTGCATTGTCAGCCACTGCGCCGACGATCACAATTACGCCGGCGATTATACTTCCCAGAATCACGCTCAGGCCGAGGATATAGCTTTCCATAAACATGGAGACGCGACCTCGTCGCTCTTCCGGCACGAGTGATTGCAGCGACTTTCGCGCCGACTGGTCGACGGTATTGAACGTCAGCTTGGAAACCAGCCAGCCTGCCGTCACGCTCATCAGGCCGGGAAGACCGAGAATCCATGTCGTCCCCGCCGCGACGACCACAGGCAGGATAACAAACGTGTTTTTCAGCCCGAAACGTTCGATGATGTGGCTGGTGAAGAACGTCTGCAACAGAATGGCGGCTACCGTCTCGATCAACCGGATGACGCTGTAAAACGCCTGAAACTGCCCCGGCTCGATCAGCCGTTCGGTCGATACGACGAGAAAATGATATTCGACGATCGTGATCGCAGCCCCGCCCATCAGCATCGACAGCATGAGCAGGCGAAACGATGGCACCTCGCGCACAAAGCCCCAGCCTTCCATCAACGTTTCACGCCACGTCTCAGTTCGCTGCCGCGTCTGGCGGATTTTGACGCGGTTGAGCGTTCCGGCCAGAAGATAGGCAAGCAGGTAGATGAGCACGTTGAGATTGAGCAATTCCGCCGTGCTGATGTTGTAATGCGCCAGAACGGTCGGAACCAGCGCCGTTAACGCAAAGCCGAGGATCTGGCCGATGAAACCGAGCGCGGCCACCAGCGGAAACAGGCGCTTGGACTGTGAAAAGTCGAAAATGTCGTTGGCCAGTATCCAGAAAATGAGCGGGAAAAAGAACCACTGCTGTTCGGCCAGCAGGAACAACAGGGAATAGGACAGCCAGATTGGCGCCTGAAAGAAGAACAGCAGGCGCAGCACGACATAGATCAGCGCGAATCCTACGATCATGTAACGCAGCAGGCGCACGCGGTTGAAGCGGTCGACAAAAAATGACTGCGCGCTGGCCGCCAGAATAATCAGCGTCATATCGACGATCCAGACAACCAGAATCTCCCGCACGCCGACTTCGCTCAGGAAGCCACTGACCGAAACAATGTCGGATACCTGAAGCGCAAAGGAATTCAACAACAACAGCAGCCCAAGCGCCAGCACGAGGCCCATCTCGCCGGGCCGCACGCGAAATACCTGACGTGTCAGGCTTGCCATAGCAAGTCTCCGAAAGTCAATTGGCCAAGAATAGTCGGCCGGTACATGGATTGCACTTACTGATCCCGTCGTTCAGCAGCAGGCGGCTCAGCCGCATCAGACTCCGGGGAAAGGGCGGTGGAAATATCGGCCAGCGAAACCGTGTGGTAGACGCCGTCCTCATTATGCACCCAGATCAGTTCCGGGTGATCGCGCAGCACTTGCAGATACTTCTCACTGGTGACAAGCGCGACGAAATAAGCCTGATACTCCTCAAAATCTGCCGGATCAACCTCTTTCAGCGCCAGACAAACATCGCCCGTGAAATAGGCAACCAGCGTGGAGCCGGTCTGTTCAACCTTGTGCACGATAAACGGCCAGGTCTGGCAGTCGAACGGCCGCTCGTCATAGATGGTGCAGAGATAGTTTTCTTCGTCCAGAAACGGGCAGACATAAGGATAGACCGCATCGGGCATCGTGGAACGCTTCAACTGTATCTGAAAAACGCGGTCAGACTCTTTGAAGGGCCGGAACTCCGGCAGATCGGAGCGTTTCGCGCGAATTCGGTCAATTTCCGAGGCAGTGAACAACGGCGCGAAGTACTGCCGGTCTTCCCTAAAACGGCAGCACTCCCGGCATCGTAAACACTGCTCGTGTTGAATAAGCTGTTTCATTCACAAATCTCATGGAAAACAACGTGCGATTCATCCAGGGGATACCAAGACTATTTCCACTATATCACTACTCCTACTCATCCTGAACGCAGGCGGAAGAGCAGAATCTTAACTATTGGTCTGAGATTGCAGCGCACAGCGGCGGCAGCCAGCCGGATCGTTTTCCGCCAACTTCCGACTTAAGAAACCGGAATCGCCTGCGGCGCGAGCGCCTCGCCTGACCGAGCCGACCGGAGAATAGCCTCGATCACAGCGACATCGCGCAATGCCTCCTCGGCGCTATTGCGATGTGGCGTGCCGTCGAGTATCGCCGCGCCGAAAGCCGCCAGTTCATCGCGCACGCCGCGATCCTGAAAAGTCTGCTGTTCCGTATCGCCCTTCCGGTTGATTTCCAGCGTGCTGCGATAGACGCGAAGCCAGCCCTGATCGCCGGTGATTGTAATCGCGGTTTCGACATTTTCGCCCGCTGCGAAAGTCACCCCCAGCGTGCCAAGCGCCCCGCTGCGGAACCGCAGGCTGGCCGCCAGTGTATCGACGGGCGGAAGATCCTCGCGCACCTGGCGCGTAAACGCCGCAACCTGTTCGATTTCCCCCAGCAGCAGACGCAAGGCCGCCACGTAGTGGACGCCGCCGTCGAGCAGGAAACCGCCCTGAAAGGAGCCATCGCGCCGCCATGTCGTGCCGTAGTATTTGTTCGCAGGCGTCATGACGACCGGCAGCGCCCAGTGGCACAGGACCGGCTGGCCGATATCGCCGCGCTCGATGGCGGCTCGCGCTTCCAGAAATGACCGGTTGTAGCGCCAGTTTTCCGCCACCATCCAGACCTGATTGCGGCGCGCAGCCAGCAGCGAAAGCCCGGTTTCGACATCGGGAGCGATTGGCTTCTCGCTGATCACATGCCTGCCGGTCCGCAACGCCGCCTCGACCACGGGCGCAAGCGACTGGATCGGCAACACGACGTCAAAAGCGTCGATGTCATCACGGACGAACAGCGCCTCGAGGTCGGTTGTAACCTCGACGCCATAAGGTACAAGCGCAGCGGCAGCCTCCGCGTTCTGCCGCGTCCGGCTGTAGATGGCCACGATACGGAACGTATCCTGAAGCTCGATTAACGCGGGAATATGAGCGTCGCGCGCAAAAATACCCGCGCCGAGGAGCGCAATGCGTACAGGCGAATGCCGGGTCATGTAATCTTTCTTTCGATGAAATCCGTTATAGAACAATACAATCAGTCTGGATGCAGTCTTACGATAGCGTATTGAGAGGGATAATACAATGCTTGCCTTGAAGTGAAAGCCGCCACCGGCCTGCCGGAACTCACCAACTCACCATTGAAGCAGGGCAGCTTCCATGGTCAGGCCGGGGCCAAACGCCATGATGACGCCATAGTCGCCGGGCTGCGGGTGGGCGCACTGGTGGATGCGGTCCAGCACGAACAGGATCGTCGCCGACGACATATTGCCATATTCGCCAAGCACGGCATGTGAGTGACTCACCTGTTCGTCAGTCAGGCCCAGCCGCTCCTGAACGTAGTCGACGATCTTGGTACTGCCGGGATGGATGCCCCAGAAGCGCACATCACCCCGCGACAGGCCACGGCTGTGCAGCAACCTGTCGATGAACGGCTGGATGTTCGCCGCCAGCAGGTCTGGCACATAGCTCGATAGGTACATACGAAAGCCCTGATCGGTGAGCGAGAAGGTCATCTGGTCGAGCGTTTGATAATCGCATTGCGTGGCCGATTCCAGCACACGCACGCCGCCGGCATATGGCCCGGACACGCCTGCACCGTCGCTGCCGACGAGCGCCATCGCCGCACCATCGGAAAACAAAGCCGCCGAAACCACGCTTTCCGCCGCCATGTCGCGCTGCAAATGCAGCGAGCAGAATTCCAGCGCCAGAACCAGCGCCAGCCTGCCTTCGCCAGAAGCGACAGCTTCGCAGGCGCGCAGCAGGCCGGGGAATGCGCCATAGCACCCCATGCCGAGCACGCACGTCCGGCGCAGGTCGTGCCGCATCCCAAGCCGGCCCGCCAGCAGCAGGTCAAGCCCCGGCACGGCGATGCCGGTGCAGGAGACGACAATCAGATCGCTCACGTCCGAAGGCGAGACACCGGCCTGTTCCAGACCGCGCCGGATCACCGCTTCGCCGAGCGGGACCGCTTCATCCATGTAGCGTGTGTTGCGAGTTTCGGTAGTACAACTGCCCGCGAAGAAGGCTTCGTCCACAGCGGAGTAGCGCCCACCGACGCCAGAGCGCTCGAAAATGGCGCGCACGGCACGCGCCCGCCGGCCCTTCTCCCCCAGATAGGCCAGATAGCGTTCGAGAATCTCCGCCTGGCTATAGTGATAACGCGGGACGCCGGTCGCCAGACTGAAAATGGCCGGTAAATTCACAAAACGCTCCCGATATGTCCGTTCATGTTCAGGTCCCGCGTATGGGTGACGAGCAGCTCGCCGACCAGCGGCGCGAGGCGCAAAAACCGCAGCCCCGGTTCGAGCAGCCAGGGCCGCAACAGCGCGGCCTGCAACGCGCGGCCAAGCCGCAGGCGATTGCCAAACCGGCGTCGCCACGCGTCTGCATAGCCCCGGCGCACATCGGAAGGCGTCAGGCGCGCGTCGAGCAACGCAGCGCTGTAGTCCGCGGCCATCATGCCCGCATCGAGCGCCATGGACATGCCGTTGCCCGCCAGCGGCGCGATCATACCGGCGGCATCGCCCGCCATCAGCACATCGCCATCAAGCGCCGGTTTTGGCATAAACGGAACCTGCGAGATCGAGAGCCAGCGCTCGGAAACACGCCTCGCGCTGCCGAGCCAGTCTCCCAGCAACACGTTTTGCCGCGCCATCCAGCGCACGAACGACTCGATATCCCCGCGCGGGCCGGCAGCCGCCGCAAACTGCGCCTGCCTGACCAGCAAACAGACGTTGGTATGCCCGGTTTCGACCGGCGCGAGGCCACAGTAGCCGCCGGGAAAGGCATGCAGATGGACCTGCCCCGCCAGCGGCGGGCCATCGAAATAGGCTTTGAGGCCGACAAACGGCTGGCGAACGCGCAAAAATCGCCGGCCCAGAGCACGGTCGAAGCTGCTGCGCTTGCCATGCGCGCCGATGACCACGCGCGCTTTCCAGCGCTGTTCGCAGGCCCCGGCGCGAATCGACGCCTCAAAACCCGCATCCAGATTGCCGGAAATGCCGGTCACGACAGCCCGTTCACAGACGTCCGCTCCGGCGGCGCGGGCCGCATCCGCCAGCAGCGCGTCCAGCGCCCGCCGAGAAATCCCCATGCCGGGCCGATCAAAACGAGCGGTCCAGATCACCCCGCCGGGCGACGACAACACGGCAGCATCCAGCGCGGGCGGTCGCAGCGCCGCGACTCGCTCGGACACGCCCAGCTGCCCGAACCTATCCGCGCACTCCGGCGACAGAAATTCGCCACACACCTTATCATGCGGGTAGGCGAGCCGTTCGGCCACGACAACACGCGCGCCCCGACGAGCCAGCGTCATCGCCGCCGCGCACCCGGCAAGGCCGCCGCCGACCACCAGCACATCCACACTTCGCCCGCTCATTTGTCAGCCACCAGAGTCATACGCCACGGGAAATGCCGGTGAACTCGTGGCGAAGGAAGCCCGGCGGCGCGCGCCAGATCGGTCAGTTCGCCCGGCGTGTAGCCCCGGCGAATGGACACCACGGCGTCGTGGCGGGTGATGACGCTGCGACCGATGACGGGTTGCAGCGCTTTAAAACCCAGCAGCGGCGGCCATGCCCGCACCAGATCGGTCATGACAAGGCCACGCCGCGCTATCGCAGTCGCCGAACGCAGCAGGCTAATGGCCGCGTCGGGAGCGAAATGGTGCAAAAAGAGCGACGAAACGACGTAATCGACGCTGCGCGGGGCGAACGGCAACCAGGTGGCATCGGCCTGAACCGGCAGCGCGGACGCCGGAAAACCGGAGCGCTTTCGGGCAATGTGCAGATGTTGCAGCGACACGTCGAGGGAAACGACACGAACAGCGCACCGCTCACGCTGCGCCCAACGGTCGACGACATGCGCGATCTGCGCCGCGCCCGCGCCAAGATCGAGACAGGTGACCGCGCCACCGGCGGTGCGCAAACGTGGGAACAGGTGGCACGTCAGCGCCCGCAACCCGCCAAGATAGCGATTAATGCGCCATAGGTCGTTCAGGCTGGTTTCGATATCCCGAAGTTCGTTACCCGGTTGATCGAGCAGTTCCGGCGCGTCGATACGTTCAGGCGTAAGCCAGCGAGCACCGCCAATGACAGGGATGCCCGTCGCCACTTCGTCCTGCTCCAGCCTCGTATCGCGCATTATGAATCCGCCGCCAGCGCCCACCACCGTAAATACTGATTGTTATATTACACGGGATAAAGGCTAACCGGCAGGGAATCACCGTTCTCTCATGCGACTTTTAGCTATGAGAAACGGCGTTAGTGGCCGAGGTAGGCGGAGATGATCGAGGCGTCGTTGCGGAGTTCCCCGGCAGGCCCGTGGACGGTGATCGCGCCGCGCTCCAGCACATAGGCATGATCGGCGACCTGAAGCGCCTTGCGCGCGTTCTGTTCCACCAGCACGATGGGAATGCCCTGCGCCTTGATGTCGGCGATAATGCGGAACACTTCATTGACCATCAGGGGGGCCAGCCCCAGACTCGGCTCATCGAGCATGAGCAGCCGAGGTCGCATCATCAGAGCGCGACCAACGGCCAGCATTTGCTGCTCGCCGCCGCTAAGCGTGCCCGCCTTCTGATCGCGACGATCATACAGGCGCGGGAAACGTTCGAAAATACGGTCCAGATCGGTTCGGACGGCGGCAGAGTCCCGGCGCAGATACGCGCCCATCAACAGGTTTTCATACACCGTCATCGGCGCGATGATCTGACGGCCTTCAGGGACCTGAACCAGTCCCAGAGCGGCCACCCGATCCGCACGCCAGCCTTCGATGTGGCGGCCTTCAAAGATGATGCTGCCCCGCGTGGGTTTCATCAGCCCGGAGAGGGTGTTGAGCGTGGTACTCTTGCCCGCGCCGTTCGCGCCGATAAGCGTGACCACCTGCCCTGGCTCGACATGAAAGGACACGCCGCGCAGCGCCGTGATCGCGCCGTAAGCGGCGTGCAAATCGCGCACTTCAAGCAGCGCCATCGTCTTCCTCACCGAGGTAGGCTTCGATCACCAGTGGGTTATGGCTGATCTCGTCGGGATCGCCATGCGCGATGATCTGGCCGAAATTCAACACATAAATCTCATCGCAGACCTGGCGAATGAGGGACATATCGTGCTCGATCACGAGAATCGTCATGCCTTCATCGCGCAAGCGCAACACCTGCTCGCCAAGCGCGCTCGTTTCCGCCGGGTTCATGCCCGCGGTCGGCTCGTCCAGCAGGAGCAGCTTCGGCCCGGTCGCCAGCGCGCGCGCCATTTCCAGACGCCGCTGGTCGCCATAGGGCAACGCGCTCGCCCGCATGTGGGCAAAACGCTCAAGCTGGAAACGTTCCAGTAGCGTCCTGGCGCGCTCGCGCAGGGCTGCTTCTTCACGTCGATAGCGGGGCAAATACGCCAGCGCCTCGAAAACGGTCGCCCTGCCACGACCATGCTGGCCGATGAGCAGGTTTTCCAGCACGGTCATTTCACCAAACAGGCGAATGTTTTGATAGGTGCGCGCGATGCCGGCGCGAGTCACGACATGCGGCGGCGCTTTGCACAGGTCAACGCCTTCAAACAGGATCGCGCCTGAATTGGGATGGTCCAAACCGCTGATGTTGTTGATCAGCGTCGTCTTGCCGGCCCCGTTCGGCCCAATCAGCCCAACCACCCGGCCCTTTGGCACGACCATATTGACATTTGACAGCGCCTGCAGGCCGCCGAAATTACGCGAAACGTTTTTGAGTTCCAGCACGTTAATCGTCCAGCATAAGCATCTATTTCACAGACCCGCGCCCGTTTTGTAAAAGCAGCCAGAATGCCTAACTTGCTTCCGGAAGCGTCTCCCCCTGAGACGAGCGTTCGCGGCGTGCCTGCCGCCACAGGCTACTCCAGCCCGCCGGGTTGATGAGGCCGCCGGGCAGATAGACGATGAACAACAGCAGCACCAGGCCGTTGAACAGACCGCGATACTGCTGCATGAAGCGCAACACTTCGGGCAATGCGCCCAGCACCATGCCGCCAACGATTGGCCCGACCAGCGTCGATGTACCGCCGAGCACGGCAAAGGCCAGAATATCGACGGCCTGGCTAAAACCGTAGGCGTCCGGCGTGATGATGCGGGTAAGATGACCGCTAAAAACGCCCGCCGCCCCGGCGATCATCGCGCCGAGCACAAACACCACATTCTTGACGTAGACGACATCGATGCCCATGTTGGCCGCCGCCAGCTCGTCCTGCCGGATGGCCGCCATGGCGCGCCCCAGACGCGAGCGATGCAGGCGGTAGAGCACGTAAGCGAGCAGCAACACAAAAAACACCAGATGCCAGGTTTCCGTCAGTTTGGGAATGCCGCGAATGCCGCGCGCACCGTTCACCAGCGCGAAGCGCGTCCGTTCACCCGTCGTCAACTCGATCAGGCTGGAGACGATCTGATCGAAATTAAGCAGCACAATACGCACGACCTCGCCGAAACCGATGGTGGCGATAGCCAAATAGATGTCGCGCAGTCGCAAGACCGGCAGGCCAATCGGCACGGCAATCACGCCAGCAGCAACCATGCCGCCGATCACGCCGGCCCACAGCGGCCAGTCCAGTTGTTGTGTCAGCAAGACACCGGTATACGCGCCAATCGCCATGAAACCGGCATTCGCCAGCGTGAACATGCCGGTATAGAGCGTGACATAAATACTCAACCCCAGAATGGCATTCACCAGCATGAACTGGATGACGGCCTCGGAAATGCCAATACTGCCCAGGAAATTCATCGTCGTCAGGCTCGATTCTGTTCCGGCTGGCCCAGCAGCCCCTGCGGGCGCACGAGCAGAATAAGAAACAGGATGATAAAGACAAAGGCATCGCGATAACTGCTGCCGCCCAGCGCGATGCTAAACGTCTGGAAAATGGCCACCAGAAAGCCACCCAGCACCGCCCCCTGAATACTGCCCATGCCGCCCAGAACGATGGCGGTCAAGCCGATCAGGGCGATGTCCTGGCCCATAAACGGCGTCACACGCGAGAATGACAGGCCATAGAGCAACCCGCCCGCCCCGCCAAGCGCGCCAGCCAGAAAGAAGGTCAGCATGAAAACCCAGTTCACGTTCACGCCCAGCAGGCTCGACGTGCGCTGGTTAAAGGCCACCGAGCGCATCGCCATCCCGACCTTCGTTCGCCGGACCAGAAATTGCAGCAGCAACATCAGGGCCAGCGAAACCACCAGAATGATCAGACGAATGGGCTGAATCGACAGGCTGCCAATCAGGATCGGCTGCTCGGCGACGATCCCGCGCGGAAAATACTCCTCCGTGCGGCCAAACAGCGACTGGAACAACAGTTGAAAACCATTGACGATCAGAATCGCAGCGCCAATGCTGCTGATGAGCTGGGAAATGCGCGGCGCGCCCCGCTTACGCAGGGGCCGGAAAGCGATCCATTCCAAAATGATGCCGAGCAGGCCCGCGCCGATCATCGCGCCGAGAAAAGCTACCGGCGCCGAGGCATTCACATAGCGCATAAGCAGCAGGCCGATCACAGCCCCCGCGGTGAAGATCGCGCTGTGCGCCAGATTGAGAACGCCGAGTACGCTGAAGACCAGCGCGTAACCAAGGGCAAAAAGGCTGTAAATCGTTCCCAAAGAAAGCGCGTTTATAAGCTGCTGTAAAAACTGTTGCCCAGAGTCCATTGCGATTAATCTTCGGATTATCGCGGGGGCAGCCAAGAACGCGCCGCCCCCGCAACCGGCATTGCATTATCGGGTTTATTCGCCTTCGCTCACGGCCAGAGCCAACGGCACAAATTCACCGTTCTGAACGATCTGAGCGATTGGATCGTGAACCGGCTCACCGTTTTCGTCGAAGCTGAACGTGCCAAGCGGCGTCTCCATGTTCTGAATCGAACCGAGCGCATCGCGCACCGCGACACGATCGACTGAGTCGGCGCAGCGGATTGCGGTTGCCAACTGCCACGCGCCGGAGTACGCCTGCGCCGCGAACTGATCCGGCGGGTAACCGGCGACAGCCTCAAAGTTGGCGGCGAAAATGACGCTGCTCGGGCTGGGGTTGGGGTTGCAAATATTCCACGCGCCGCCGACGATAAGGCCTTCGGCGTCTCCGCCCGATTTCTGAATGAGGGCGGGGGAGTGGAAGCCGTTACCGCCGATGATCGGGCCGTTGTACCC
>QGUR01000460.1 GCA_003242205.1 Chloroflexota bacterium
TCGACCAGCCGCAAGAAGACATCATCATGGCGTTCGGCGCGCATCTCGATCCGCGCTATGCCCTGCTGCGGGCCGTGACGGAACTGCACCAGATGCTGCCGCCCGTGCTGCACGCGCAATCGGGCCGTGGCTATGCCTCGGATTTGCCATGGGAAATCGACTGGTGGCAAACGGCGACGCTGCAAACAGACCCGTATCTCGCGCCCGATCCGGCGCAGGCTGCCGTGCGGTTGCAAGACCGGCCCAGTCTGGAAGCGGGCGATTTGCGGGCTGACGTGCTTGTTTGTGTCGAACTGGCGCGCCGGCAAGGGCTGGAGGTGCTGGCGCTCGACCAGACACGCCCGGACATCGGCCTGCCAGTCGTCAGGGTGATCGTGCCGGGCCTGCGCCATTTCTGGCGGCGACACGCGCCGGGCCGCCTGTATGATGTGCCGGTGCGTCTCGGCTGGCTGCCGCGTCCGACCGCCGAAAGCGATCTGAACCCGCGGCTGATATCGGTGTGAGATTCCTCTCCCGAACCTCCGGTACAAGGTTCGGGAGAGGAAGCAGAACTCGGAGGTGAGGTGCGAAGCGCGCTACGCGGCCTGGAAAACCAGCACGCCTTCGGGATAGCTCAGGCGCAGCGTGCCGTCGCTCACTTCGTAGCTGGTGACGTTCCGCAGCGCTTCGAGGAAAGCGGCTTCCTGATCCATCACCGCCTGATCCTCGCAGGCACGCAGGGTCGAGACGAGGCCGGAGATCGTCAGCGAAGCGCCCTCGAACTGGAACGAGCCGCCATAGGTGTTGCAGCCCGCGTTGCCGCCGACGCCGCTGGCTTCAAACGTGGCCGTCACTTCCGTGCCTTCGATGACCGGCGTTGGGTCAGCCGGATCGCCATAGGCGATCAACCGCCATGTACCCCGCAACACGCCGGCGGAACCGCTGGGGACTTCCGTAGCTGCCGGCGGCGTGGTTTCACCGCCATCAACGGGCGGCTGCGGCGCGGGGCCGACGGCGGTCAGACTGATCGACTGAACCAGCGCGTCGATCGCGTTGATGTCCGGCGTGATATCGGCAGGAGCGGTGGCGTTGAGCGTATCAATGCTTTCGCTCAGATATTCCTGGAACGCTTCCGCGAAGGCGTCGTAATCGAAGTCCTCGGCGATTTCAGCCGGGAAGCTGGCGACCGTGACCGGGAACACCGCCGAGATATAAACCTGCCCATCGGCGCTCAGCCCCTGAAAAGTGTAGATGAACTCGCCGGCGACGAACGGAAACACATCCTGCCGGAATACCGTCAGATAGGCGATACCGGATAGCTCGGCGGCATCGACATAGTGCACCTGACCGCGCAGTACCTGAGTCGCCGGGAAAACCGGCATGAACGGCAGCTCAACGCTCATGTCTTCGGAAGCGACCATGTACTGGCTCAGGTCCGGGCGCTCAGCCAGCAGCGACTGCAAAGCCGCAAGCTGCTCGCCCGGCAGCGCGTAACCGCTGAAATCGGCGGTATTGTAGAAGCGAAGCGAACCGACGCCCTCGCCCTCAAACGCGCCGGCGGGGGTTTCCATGCCGTTATAGAGCAGAAACTCGGTGTGCGCGACTTCCGGCCCGCCCGGCTGTTCCAGATCGGACGGATCGCCCGCGAACTGGCGAATGTTGACGTTCGTCGCCAGCGACGAATCGAACTGGAAACTGATGCCGTTGAAACTGACGGTATTGCCGCCCGCGTCCTGCGCCGCCGCGGGCAGGGCAGCCAGCGCCAGCAGGCAGACGGCAAGGATCAACCACTTGAATCTCATGTACAGGCTCCTCTCGTGCCTCTCACATCGATCTCGACGGAGGTGTAGTAGTTACAACACGCATTACACTTTACCGCGTTCTCCAGAAGTTTACCAGAGTCAGGTCATGGGCGTCGCCTGCGCCCGACCGACGCCAGGGCGGCTTGCAGCATACGGGAACCAAACGCGATTAAACGACGTTTATTGATCAGACGAACCGAACTTTCGGACCAACGGAGAGACACATGGATGTCATCGAAATTCTGATCCGGTTGTTGTTTATTCTGTTTGTCGGGATCATGACGCCGGTTGCTTCAACCATCGAGACGGGGCCTGTTGTCGAGGTGTCGCCGCTTCCCGGTGATGTGTCCACCATCCCGTTCGATCCACAATTCGCCCCGGAGGAAACCGTGCAACGCGTGCCAACCGTGATCGAAAGCGTCGATGCCCGGTTGCTCGAATCGTTCCCGGTGCAGATCCATCTACAGGTCAGCGGCTACCAGCCCGACGGCTGTGACGTGGAAACGCAGGTGTTGCAGCACCGCGAAGGCAACCGCATTCGCGTGCGGGTTTTCCGCGAACTGCCGCTTGCCGCCATGTGCCCGATGATCCTCGTTCCCTACGAAGCGACGATTCCGCTGGAAGGCGGCTTTGAAAGCGGCACGTACACCATCAGCGTCAACGACGTCACGATTGAAGTGACGGTTTAGGATGGGTTCGCAACCGCGCGGGATTCTTCGGCTAAGGACGTTCAGGGCACTTTCCGTCTTCAGGTGTGCCTTATTGCGGAGGAATAAACAGTCATAGACCCCACGCCTAAAGGCGGGGGCTTGTCCCTGGCGCGACGCCCGCAGGCGTCTCCGAGACAATAGGCGGTATGACAGCCGCCCGTGCAATGTTTCTAGCCGCGTTGACATCGGCATGAGC
>QGUR01000151.1 GCA_003242205.1 Chloroflexota bacterium
TGCCTTTTTCCTCTCGTGCTTTTTCTGTTTGTGCTGTCCGAAGCCATACCCCGGCTGGCGCAACCTGAAGCCTTTGACGCCGGTGGCATGGTGCTACTGGCGGTTCTCGGCATCGCGATGAACGGGCTGGCGGTGTGGCGACTGCGCGGCAGCGGCTCGGCCAACGCGCAGATCGTTGGCTGGCACTTGCTGGAAGATGTGCTCGGATGGGCGGCGGTGTTGATTGTCGGCATTGTCTCGCTGTTCGTCGATCTGCCGATCCTCGACCCGATTCTGTCGATCCTGATCACGCTCTACATTCTGGTCAACGTGCTTGGGCGTCTCAGGTCAATTGCGAGGTTGTTTTTGCAGTCGGTTCCACAGGAAGCGGATCTGGGGACGATTACTTCCCGGCTGGAAGCGATCAGCGGCGTTTGCTCGACCCATCACGTGCATATCTGGTCGCTGGATGGTCAGCATAATGTGCTGACGGCGCATCTGGTCGTGGATGAAGACACCTCGCGCGAGGATACCATCCGCATCAAGCGGGAAGCGACGGCTGCGCTGGACGCGCTCGATCTTGAGCTTGAACACATCACGCTGGAAATCGAATACGCGAACGACGATTGCTCGATGCAGAACACTGACTCGAGGCACAGGTGAATATTTGCGCTGTGCCTTAAGCAAACCACTGTCTCGTCAAACTTGCATTTCTTCTTATAATTACCCCCTGCCTTCCGCAATGACAATTTTCAGGAACCTACATGAGCAAACCGCTGAATTTTCAACAAATCATCATGAAACTGAATGAATTCTGGACGTCTGAAGGCTGCGTGCTCTGGCAGCCGTATAACGTCCAGGTCGGCGCGGGAACGGCTAATCCGGCCACGCTGCTGCGCGTGCTTGGCCCGGAGCCGTGGCGCGTCGCTTATGTCGAGCCGAGCGTGCGCCCGGACGATGGCCGTTATGGCGAGAACCCGAATCGCATGCAGTATTACTACCAGTATCAGGTCATCCTCAAGCCCGATCCCGGCAACCCGCAGGAAATCTATCTGCGTTCGCTGGAGGCGCTTGGCATTAACCCGCGCGAACACGACATTCGTTTTGTCGAAGACAACTGGGAAAGCCCGGCTTTGGGCGCATGGGGCTTGGGCTGGGAAGTCTGGCTGGATGGGCAGGAAATCACCCAGTTCACCTATTTCCAGCAGGCCGGCGGTTTGGAGCTGAACCCCGTCTCGGTTGAGATTACCTATGGTCTGGAGCGAATCGCGCTGCCTTTGCAGGGCAAGGACGCCGTCTGGGACATCGACTGGTATGACGGCCTGCGGTATAGCGACATCTTTCTCCGCAGCGAGATCGAGCACTGCACTTATTACTTTGAAGTTGCCGACGTTGACGGCCTGAAGCAGACCTACGAAGTCTATGAGAACGAGCACCGCCGCGCGCTCGATGCCGGGCTGGTCGTTCCCGCCTATGATTACGTGCTCAAGTGCAGCCACCTGTTCAACGTGCTCGATGCGCGTGGCGCGATTGGCGTGACGGAACGGGCGAGCTATTTCCGCCGCATGCGCGACATGACGCGCCGCATCGCCCGCGAGTATGTCAATCAGCGCCAGAGCATGGAATATCCCCTGATGAAACTGGAAAGCGCCTGGGCCGCGCCCAATGGCGCCAGCCAGCCGGCGGACGCGACCGTGGCGCAGACGCCGGACACTCCGGCGGACCTGCTGTTGGAGATCGGCGTTGAGGAACTACCGGCGGACGACGTTGACAGCGCCATCGCGCAGCTTCGCGTCGCCGCGCCCAGACTGTTTGAAGACCTGCGGCTGGCCAACGACGGCGTTGAAGTGTTTGGCACGCCGCGCCGGCTGGTCGTTTACGCGCGCAACGTTGCGCCGCGCCAGACCGACCGCGAGCAAGTGCTGAAAGGCCCCTCCGCCGACCGCGCTTTCGACGCCGAGGGCAAGCCGACCAAGGCCGCCGAAGGGTTTGCGCGCAGCAAGGGCGTTGCGGTTTCCGACCTGCGGATCGAAGAACTGGACGGCGGGCGCTATGTCACCGCGCTCGTGCGGGAGCAGGGACGCCCTGCCGGCGAAGTGCTGGCCGAAGCGCTGCCCGGCCTGATCGCCGGTATCAAGTTTGGCAAGAGCATGCGCTGGAATGCGACCAACGTCGCTTTCTCGCGGCCTATTCGCTGGCTCGTCGCGCTACTGGGCGATACGCTTGTGCCGCTGACGTATGCGGGTGTATCCAGCAGCCGGGTCACGCGCGGGTTGCGGCCTTATGGATCGCCGGAACTCGAAGTAACCTCGGCCTCGGCGTATTTTGATCTGCTTGAGACGCAGGGCATCGTGGTGGATCGCGAAGCGCGGCGCGAGCGGGTGCGCGAGCAGGCGGCGGCACTGGCGGCGGAAGTCGGCGGGCGTGTGCCTGAAGACGCCGGCCTGCTTGATGAAGTCACCAACCTGATTGAAGCGCCAACCGCGCTGCGCGGCTCGTTTGAGGAGGAATATCTGGAACTGCCGCGCGAAGTGCTGGTCACGGTCATGCGCGACAAGCAGCGTTACTTCCCGATTGAAGACGCGCAGGGTCGCCTAATGCCGTATTTCATCACCATTCGCAACGGCGATGCTGAGCACATCGATTTGGTGCGGCATGGGAACGAACAGGTTTTGAAAGCGCGCTTCGCCGATGCCCGTTACTTCTTCACCGAGGACACGAAGAAGAAACTGGAAGACTTCCTGCCGCGGCTTTCCACGCTCACCTTCCATGAAAAGCTCGGTTCGATGCGCGACAAGAGCGAGCGGCTGGTGGCGCTGACGCCGCTGATCGGCGGGCTGCTGGGTCTGGACGCGGCGGCGATTGACGTCGCGCAGCAGGCCGCGCATCTGGCCAAGGCCGACCTTGCGACGCAGATGGTGGTCGAGATGACCTCGCTGCAGGGGACGATGGGCCGTGAATACGCGCTGCTCGGCGGCTATCCACGCGAGATCGCCGACGCCATTTACGAGCACTGGCTTCCACGCGGCGCGGGCGACGCGCTTCCGGCCAGCGAAGCAGGCATCGTGCTGGCGCTGGCCGACCGTCTGGACAGCCTGATCGGGTTGTTCGCCGCCGGTGTGACGCCGCAGGCAACCGCCGATCCTTACGGTCTGCGCCGCGCCGCGCTTGGCATCGTGCAAATTCTGATCGACAGGCAGCTCGACGTGGACCTGCGCCGGGCGGTTGAACAGGCGGCCACGGTTCAGTCCGTGCCGGTATCGAGCGAGAACGTGCAGCAGGTGGTCGAATTCATCTCCGGTCGCCTACGCGCATGGCTGGAAGAGACAGACGCGCCGCGAGATGTGATTGCCGCCGTGCTGGCCGAGCAGGGCCATAACCCGTGGCGCGCGGTGCAGGGAGTCGAGGAATTGTCCCGCTGGGTGCAGCGTCCCGACTGGACGGGCATCCTCGACAGCTTCGCGCGCTGTGTCCGTATCACGCGCGGCGAAACGACCGTCTACGAAGTCGATCCCGCGCGTCTGATCGAGCCGCAGGAAAAGGCGCTTTACGAAGCCTATTGCCAAGCCGCTTCTCGCCTGACGCCGCAGGATAATGTCGATGGTTTCCTGAGCGCGTTTGAGCCGCTGGTTCCCGCCGTGAGCGCGTTTTTCGATCACGTGCTGGTGAACGCCGAAGACGAGCACGTTCGCCGTAACCGGCTTGGCCTGCTGCAGGGGATCAGCGCCATGCAGCGTGGGCGCGCCGATCTGAGCCATCTGAGCGGGTTCTGACCCTTTGGATGTAGCGAGCGCACCGAGCCAGAGGACATCCAGGGGTCATAAGAGTTGTTTTGGATTTGCATGTCCTCTGGCTCATACGTATAATCGGGACACTGGAGGCATGGGGGCGCTCCGCTATGTCGGTCGTCGATGAAATCAAATCAAGACTCGACATTGTCGACTACATTCAACGTACCGTTCCGCTGAAAAAGGCGGGCCGCTACTATAAGGCCTGCTGCCCGTTTCACAACGAGCGCACGCCCTCATTCGTAGTCAATCAGGATACCCAGAGCTGGCGCTGTTTTGGCGCCTGCGCCGAAGGCGGCGATATTTTCAGCTTCGCCATGAAGCAGAATGGCTGGAGCTTCAGCGAAGCGCTGAACGAACTCGCCAAAGTCGCCGGGGTTGAAGTCGCTCCGCAATCGCCGGAGCAGCGCATCCAGACGGAAACGGTCGACCGGCTGCGCGGCCTGTTGAAGACCATCGCGGATTATTATCACGACCGCCTGTTCGACGCGAACGATCCCGCCGCGGTTGCGGCGCTGGCCTATGCTCGTGAAAAGCGAGGCTTGTCCGTCGAGACGCTGAAAAAATTCGGCATCGGCTTCGCGCCGCCGGGCTGGCAGAACGCGCTCGAATACCTGACGCAGCTAGGCTACAGTGAAGACGATGTCATTGACGCGGGCGTGGCGACGCGCAACGACGCGGGGCGGGTTTATGACCGTTTTCGCCACCGGCTGATCGTGCCGATCCGCGACGAACGTGGGCGAGTGATCGGCTTTGGCGCACGGGCGCTTGCGCCTGATGACCAACCGAAGTACCTGAATTCGCCACAAACGGCGGTTTTTGATAAAAGCCGCGTTCTCTTTGCGCTCGATCTGGCGGGGCGCAGCATTCGCGACAGCGAAACGGCCGTCATCGTCGAAGGCTATTTAGACGCCATTCAGGCGCATCAGGCGGGCTTTACCAACGTCGTCGCCCAGATGGGCACGGCCCTGACGGAAGCGCAGCTCAAACGGCTGGCTCCACGCTGGGCGCGAAAAATTGTGCTGGCGCTTGACGCCGACGCTGCGGGGCAGAACGCCACCATTCGCGGTCTGGAAGTGGCGCGGGAGGCGCTGCAGGCGGATTATGGCGGGCGTCTGTCGGTCGATATTCGCATTCTCGTCATTCCCGACGCCAAGGACCCCGACGATCTGATTCGCGAAGCGCCGGAGCGCTGGGCGGCGCTGGTGGACGAAGCGCTTCCAGTCGCGGATTACGCAATCGGCGTGGAAGCCGGCAATCTGCCGCCGAACGCCTCGTTGCAGGAACGGGAAGCGGTCGCTCGTCGCCTGCTGCCCATTCTCATCGCGTCTGAAAATGATCTTTACAGAAAGGACAATTTACAGAAGCTGGCGCTCAGGTTGCGTATTGGCGAGCGCGATCTGCTGGCGTGGGCGGCGGAACAGCAGCGGATTGCGCGGGCCCGGCCACCGCGCGGCGCGTCGCTTGCGCCTCCCGAACCGCCGCCGGAGGACCTTGAACCCCCGCCCCCGGATGCGGCGGGCGGCGCTGTAGCCCCGGCCCAGACAGCGCGACCTGCCAGCCCGACGCCGGCCTATGAAGCCGAACTCGAGAAATACTGCCTACGAATACTGTTCCAGCACCCAGAGTTGTTTTATCATGTGAACCGAAAATTCCGGGAACTGGCCGCGGAGGATGCCGGTCTGGCGCGAGGGCCGCTGGCTGAACTGTCGCCCGAAGATTTCAGCCGCAGCGATTACCGGGCGCTGATGGCGGTTTTTCGTATGGCGCTCGAACAGGATGATATGGAGCCGCTCGATTTCATCCGGGCACAACTGGACCCGCGTCTGCATGTAGTATTGGACGCCGTGCTGCTGGATGAAGTGGACGGGATGCGAAACCGGCTTGGCAATCGTATGCTGGCCGATCTCGCCGCCAGCCTGAAACAGAACGGGCGGCTGGCGTCGCCGTTTAATCTGAGTGTGGAGATGATCGAAAAGGCGCTGCGGCTGCGCGTCCAGCGGCTGCTCCGCGAACGTCAGGAGGTTGCTTTCTTGCAAATGGAGGCGGAGACGGCGCAGGACGCGCTACCAGAACATGCAGACTATCTGGAGCAGTTGCGCCTGTCTATCACAGCGCAACATTTGATCGAGCAGGAGCTAGCCCGACAGATCACGCTCTCGAAACAGTTTCAGATCACCCCGCAGATCGCTAACCGAATCTGAGAAGAGTGTATGGCGAAGAAACGCAGACAACCAGATGATGTGCGAACAACCGACGAGTTTGCGCAAGTAAACAGCGACGACAGCGATGAATTGAACGCTGACTTTGAATTCGACGACGAATTCGACGATTCGGAGGACGAAGACAGCTTCTTCGATGCGCTGGCGGGCAAGGACGATGTCTCCGATCTGTTGCTCTCCGAAGAGGAGTTCGAGGAAGATCTGGAGGACGATTCGCTGTTCGAAAACGGACGGCTCGACTCGATCAGCGTGGCCGATGATCCCGTTCGCATGTATCTCAAGGAAATCGGCCAGGTGCCGTTGCTGGACACCAATCGCGAGACCTGGCTGAGTACGCAAATAGCGACCGAATGGCTGGTCGAGCATCTGACCGACAAGCTGGCCGGGCGCAATCGCGACGACGACAAGGGGCTGCCCGAACCGGCTGAAATCGTGATTGCGGCCTACGAGTACATGCGAAAGAACTGGCAGGATGTACTCAAGAGCGCGCGGCAGTTCAAGGTTGACCCGCCGGACTTTAGAGCGCTGCTCGACGAAGTGCGCTACGTCAACGACGCCTGGGATGTGACGGCCAATTCTTATATCCGCGACTATCTGCGCCAGAAGGACTGGGGGCGAGACGAGGCGTGGAACGAGCTGGCCCGCCGCCTGTTCGATGTGTTCCACGCGCTCAACCTGATCCCCGTTGGCGAACAGACGCAGATTCGCCACTACTACGAGGCGAACGGTTCTCTGCCTTCCGTCGAGCAGTTCAGGGAATGGCTGATGGCCGATTCCGAGGCGCTGGAAGACCTACAGGACCTGTTCGAAGACGTGGCGGCAAAGGCCGAGCTGGCGACTGAGGCGCTGACGCGGGCCAACCTGCGTTTGGTGGTGAGCGTGGCCAAGCGTTACATGGGGCGCGGCATCAACTTCCTCGACCTGATTCAGGAAGGCAATATCGGCCTGCTGCGCGCCGTCACCAAGTTCGACCACACCAAGGGCTTCAAGTTCAGCACCTACGCCACATGGTGGATTCGTCAGGCGATCAGCCGCGCCATCGCCGATCAGGCGCGCACGATCCGCATTCCGGTTCACATGGTCGAAACCATCAACCGGCTGATGCGGGTGCAGCGCCAGTTGACGCAGGAATTAGGCGCGGAGCCGAGCGCCGAGCAGATCGCGCTGGAGATGGATTTCCTGACGCCGGAAGAAACCGAGGCCATCCGGCTGATCCGCAGCGAGGGCGCGCGCATGGATCCCGGCTTGCAGCGCAAACTGCGGCGGGCGGCGCAGAAAGTTCGCAAGATCATGCGTCTGAGCCAGGAGCCGATGAGCCTCGAAATGCCGATTGGTCAGGAAGACAACAGTCTGCTGGGCGATTTCATCGAGGATGATAAGGTGCTTGGCCCGGTGGATGCCGCCAGCCGCCAGTTGCTCAAGGAGCAGATTCGTTCGGCGCTGGGCGTGTTGAGCGACCGCGAGCGCGAAGTGCTGGAAATGCGCTTTGGCCTGCTGGACGGGCAGGATCACACGCTGGAAGAAGTCGGCAAGCACTTCGGCGTCACGCGCGAGCGCATCCGGCAGATCGAAGCCAAGGCGCTGCGAAAGCTGCGCCATCCGACGCGCAGCCGCCAACTGCGCGACTATCTGGAAATGTGACAGAAAAACAACGAGGGCGGCCCGCAGGGCCGCCCGTTTTGTGTGTACTGCCTCTCAACATGAGCGCCGCCTGATGACAACGCCAGGTCTGTTCGCCGCATCGGGAAGCCGGCCTCGAACAGGGGCTTTGAAGCGGTGATCAGGTTGCCGCCGGAATAAGGGCGTCCGGCAGCGCCTGCCCCTCGATCCAGGCGCGCGCCGTTGCATTGAATAATGCCGGGTTTTCGCCGTTCCAGCTGTGATGTACGCCCGGAGCGAAGACGCCAACCGCTTCCGGCACTTGCCGCGCCAGTCGCGTGACCGAGTGCCGGTTGATCGGGATATCCTTCTCTCCGGTAACGAAGAGCGTTGGCGTCGCAATCGAGCGAAGGTCATCAGGCAAGGCATAGTCTGCGATCTGTCGCACGATTTGCCTGTACGTGGGAATGGACAGCGCCCTGATGCTTTGCTCGTATGCCGGCATGGCTTCGGCAGGGAGCTGCAACATGCGGGCGAAGAGGCGTCTGCCAGTGCCGGTTTGCAGCAGCAGCGCCATCACCTGCCCCTGTAGCCGGATTTGCCAGCGCGGGGGCGCTTCCGCGAACGCGCCTGTCAGGACTGCCCGCTCAAATCGCCGGGGATGCCGGGCGAGCAGATGCAGCCCGACGACGGCCCCCAGCGACATGCCGATAAGATGTACCGGCTTGTCGGGAATGGTTTCGTCGATCAGGCAGGCGACCTCATCCGCCACCTGATCGAACGAATCCCATGCGATGTCGCGACTTCCGCCGTGGCCGGGTAGATCGACATTGAAGCAGTCGTAATCCACGAAATGCCGGATTTGAGCGTGCCACATCCATGGTCCCATCCCCATTCCATGCAGGAACACGATCGCGGCGGCATCCGGATTCCCGCTGCGCTCATACGTCAGCTTCATCGGTTTCCTCCTCATTAGCGGGAGGCAACGCTGCGTCTGGCATGACAATGCCCGTGAACGACCATGGCCGCACATTCGCATCGGTTGCCTGCCGCGCTGCATCCTGAAAGTTCGCAAACAGGGCGTCCAGTTGGCGGTTTAACGCCTGAAGTTCCTCTACTGTCAGATAGAGCCGTTGCTGCCGGTAGAACGCGGGCGGGATGCCGTCCTGCGGATGGGACAGGGAGCGCCTGAAATCGGCCAGCAGCGAGGCGATGAGCGTCGTGAAAAGCTGTTCGTGCTGTTCGGGCGGCAGTGAGGCAGACGTCTCCATGTCGATGCGTCCCGCGCCGCTGGTCAGGGTCAGAGCGCGTTCGATCGTCCCCCGCACCTTGCTTTCGCGTACTACCGTCAGAATGCCGCCTTCCAGCAGTAGATTGATGTGCCGGTAGAGCGTGGTCTGCGCGACGTCCGGCAGCAAATCGGCCAGTTGCTGTGTTGTCAGCACCCGGTTGGCCAGCGCCAGCATCACGCGCATGCGAACCGGGTGCAGGATGAGTTTCATGCGATCCATGAGCAGCCCTTTTGTTTCCTTTATTGAATATATTTCCAATATTGGGAAAAGTCAAGTAGGGAGGAATATCCTGTGCTCAGAATTGCGGGCGGCGCAGCGCAAGGCAAAGCCTTTTGCGCTAAGATGATTCATGTAGCGACAGGTGGGATAGAGGCATGGCGCAGTTAACGTATTGCCCTGTTTGCGGGCACAGGCTGGGATCGCGCGAGGAAGGCGGGCGGCTGCGGCAGGCCTGCCCGAACTGTGGTTACGTACATTACGACAATCCGGTTCCCGCCGTTGGTCTGTTGATCGAAAAGGACGGCGGTATCGTGCTCATCCGGCGGGCGAACCCGCCACACAAGGGCGAATGGACGCTGCCGAGCGGTTTCATCGAAGCGGACGAGAGCGCCGAAGAAGCGGCCATTCGTGAAGCCGAAGAGGAAACCGGCCTCAAAATCGAAATTATCGAGATGGCCGGGGTCAATTCGTTTCCGGAAGGCCCGCCTGTCAGCGGGATCATGATTTTCTTTCGCGGGCGAGCGATCGGCGGCGAGTTGCGCGGCGGTGACGACGCGACCGAGGCGGCGGTTTTCAAGCCGGGTGAGATTCCCCGGTTGCCGTTTCGCACGCACCGCGAGGCGGTCGCCCAGTGGCTGGCGCAAAGGCAGAACGGCAAACCACGCAGCGAACGTCAACTGGACAAAGAAGATTTTTTCATCCGGCCTGCCGAACTCGGCGATGGCGACGAGATCATGGGCCTGCTGGCGCTCATTCCGGCGAACCGTGGAATGACGGCTGAGGAGCGCAGGCAGGCATGGTTTCGCCTGCGCGAACCTGCGGGACTTGAGGTGTTCGTGGCTCAGACGCGGCAGGAGCCGTCGCTGATTGTCGGTTTCATCGCCCTGTCGGTCGTGCGGACGCTGACTGAAGGGCGCGGTTACATCAACGACATGGCGGTTCTGCCGACGTACCAGCGCCGGGGCATTGGCGCGGCGTTATTAGAAGCGGTTATGCGTCGTGCTGACCGCCTTAACCTGCGGACGCTGATGGTCAACGTTGGGCGCGCCAACGAATCGGCCCGCGCCTTCTATGCGGCCCTCGGCTTTTCGGAAGAGCCGGTGATGCATCTCAGGCTGAAGTAGCCGCCAACGCCAGCCGCAGGCTGTCATAGCCGTGCTGTCCGGTCACCCCCAGTTGGCGCTGCGGATCGCGGATGGCTAGCGCCAGATCGCGCATGCCAGCCTGAATGCAGGTGCGATAGAGCGCGGTTTTGCCCTCCGGCGCGCGGCTGAGATAGCGCCTGAGCGCGTCCTGATCGGCCTGTTCTGCCTGTGGCTGCGGCACAACCTCTCCCGGCAGATAGTCCGTCAGGGCGTCCGCTTCAAGCGGCGCGTAAATCTCGATGGAAGTCGGAACCCACTCGCGCAGCGTCACATAGCCGCGCTCGAACGCCAGCTTCACGGTCGTTTGCTCGGTTTTGCCGGAGTGCGTAAAGCCGTGATAGAAGTGCGCG
>QGUR01000152.1 GCA_003242205.1 Chloroflexota bacterium
CCTTCTGGTTTTTCCCCCCTATAGTGAGGCCCCTGAGCGCGCGCTGGACGATATCCGTTTCCAGCTGAAAAGCGGCCAACCGGCGGCACTGGTCGGCCCCAGCGGCGCAGGCAAGACAACGCTGACGTATCTCATCCCGCGCCTGTACGACCCGACCGAGGGCCGCATCCTGATCGACGGACATGACCTGCGCGACGTTACGCTCGATTCGCTGGCGACGGCCATCGGGATGGTGACGCAGGAAACGTATCTGTTCCACGATACCATCCGCACCAACCTGCTCTACGCGCGCATGGACGCGACACAGGAAGAGGTGGAAGCGGCGGCCAGAGCGGCCAACATCCACGATTTCATCATGGGCCTGCCGAATGGCTACGACACCGTCGTCGGCGAGCGAGGCTATCGCCTGAGCGGTGGCGAGAAGCAGCGCATTGCCATCGCGCGCGTCATCCTGAAAGACCCGCGTATCCTCGTGCTGGACGAGGCGACAAGCCATCTGGACAGCCAGTCCGAAGCGCTGATTCAGGACGCGCTGGAGAAGATCATGGCGAACCGCACCAGCATCGTGATCGCCCACCGCCTGAGCACAATTCTGGCAGCGGACGTGATTCTGGTCATGGATCGCGGGCGCATTGTCGAGCGCGGCACGCATGACGAGCTGATGGCGCTCGGCGGTCTGTACGCCCAACTCTATGAAACCCAGTTCAGCCGTCAGGAAGTTATCAGCCGGTAAAACCTGCCGGAGACGCAGCGTCTATTTTTCGGGCTGGATTACGCCGCGCTCTGGCGGTAAAACTGGCTGAGGAGCGGTAAGGCGGAATCGAGACAGGCAATGACGGAACCCTATCTGATCGTCGGGCTGGGTAATCCCGGCCCGAAATACGAAAATACCCGGCATAACATCGGCTTCAAGGCCGTTGACGCGCTGGCGAGCAAGCACGGGCTGAGTTTCAGCAAGCAGGAACACAAGGCGCTGGTCGCCAGCGGCAACATCCTCGGCAAGCGTGTGCTGCTCGCCAAACCGCAGACCTACATGAATAACAGCGGTGACGCCGTTGCCCCGCTGATGCGCTTTTACAAGATACCGCTCGAACACCTGCTGGTCGTCATGGATGATCTGGACACGCCGCTCGGCACGCTGCGAATGCGCCCCTCCGGCAGTTCAGGCGGGCAGAACGGCATGAAGCACATCATTCAGCGGATGGGCACGCAGGATATCGCGCGCCTGCGGCTTGGCATCAGCCGCCCGCCGGGACGCATGGATCCGGTGGCGTGGGTGTTGACGCCGTTCCGGGGCGATGACGAAATACTGGCGGCGCAGGTCGTCGACCGCGCAGTGCTGGCAATCGAAACGTGGTTGACCGATGGCGTTGAGCTGGCGATGAGTCGCTACAACGGCCCCATCGACCAAACCGCCAGAAAACCGACCAAGCCGGTTGCGCTGCCGCTGCAGGACGAGGGCAACGCCTAACGTTGCTTCTGCTTCCCCTCGTGCTCATTCAGGGTATCGCGTCTGTGGAAAACGCGCTTCCGCCGGGAGCGGCGATGCTTCCTCCGCATAGTCGGGTTTCATGATGCAGCGCAGCCAGCGATATTCGTAGGCCTCCAGATCAAGTTCGTAGCTGCCATTCTCGGAAGGTGGCCGCACCTCATCGCCAATCAGGTCGAGCAGGTGGTCGATTTGCTCGTTTTCCAGATTGATCGTGAGTTCGATTGGCCGGTCGGCCAGATTGTGAACGGCCAGCACCATGCTGCCATCCCACTCGCATAGGTGCGCCAACACTTCGGGCTGGTCGACTTCGAGGATTTTCCAGTCACCGTAGCCGATTTCCGGGCATTCCTTACGCAGTCGCAACAGACGCTCAACCCTGTTCAGCAGCGAGTCTTCGTCGCGCGTCTCGTTGACGAGGTTGATCTTCTTATAACGATACGGGCCTTCGCTGACAACCGGACGAATGAGCGCATCCTCTGGGGCGGTCGAAAAGCCCGCATTCTGTTCGGTTGTCCACTGCATCGGCGTCCGCACGCTGTTCCGCTCGTCTAGCGACAGGTCTTCGCCCATGCCGATTTCATCGCCGTACCAGATAACGGGCGTTCCGGGCAGCGTGAAAAGCAGGCTGAACATGAGTTCCAGACGGCGTCTATCCCCGCCGAGCATCGGGGCGAGACGCCGGCGAATCCCACGATTGTAAATCTGCATCTCGGGTTCCGGCCCAAAAGCGGCGAATACTTCCCTGCGCTCCTCGTCCGTCAGGCCGCTCAGGTCAATCTCGTCATGATTGCGCAGGAAGATCGCCCATTGGCCCGTCTCAGGGATCGGCGGCGGCATATACAGCGCCCGTTTAATCGGCTCCGCTTCGCCACACGCCAGCGCCAGAAACAGGTGCTGGTTGAGCATGAAATGGAACAGCATGTGCATGCGGTCGCCCTGACCGAAGTATTCCGGAATGTCCTTCATCGGCACATTCGCTTCGGCCAGCATGACGGCATCGCCTTTGCGCCACGAGAGGAACCGGCGAAACTCCGTCAAATACTCGTACGGGTCGCTCACGCCCGGTTCCTGGACTTTTCGCATTTCCACCAGAAACGGCGCGGCATCGATGCGAAATCCGGATACGCCGAGCTGCAACCAGAAGCCCATGATCTTGCAAATTTCGTCGCGAACTTCGGGATTGGCGGTGTTCAGGTCTGCCTGATGATTGTAGAAGCGGTGGAAATAGTACATCTGCGCTTTGCGGTCGAAGGTCCATGTGGTGTTCTGCACACCGGGGAACACCATACCTTCTCTGGCATCAGGGGGTTTTTCCTTGCTCCAGATGTAGTAATTGCGATAGCGGGAGTTGGGGTCGGAACGCGCGTCCTGAAACCAGGGATGCTCGATCGACGTGTGGTTGACAACCAGATCAATAATGACGCGAATGCCATAATCACGCGCCGCATGCACAAACTCGACAAAATCGCCGAGCGAGCCGAGGCGGGGATCGACCGCGTAATAGTCAGTGATGTCGTAGCCATTGTCGCGGTTTGGCGTAGGATAAAATGGCAGCAGCCAGATACAGGTGTAGCCCAGACTGGCGATCTTTTCCAGCCGCATGAGCAGGCCGCCGAAATCGCCAATACCGTCATTGTTGCTGTCCTGAAATGTCTCGACGTCGATGCAGTAGATAATCGCGTTCTTGTACCACAGGTCGCGGCGTTTCACGGCGCGTCCTCCTTCCTGAACGGCGCTGTACCGCCATGCGCTCGTCTAACCGGCGTTTCACTGTCCCTAGACTAGACAAACCAATAAGAAATTACAAATTAAATTGTGATAAGCTTAGTCTGTCCTGTTACGGTTACAAAAGCCTGTACGGGCCAAACCACCGGGATACAATTGTGATGTTTTCAACAGCTACCTAAAGAGCGCCCCATGCAACTGACCGGATTGCTTGATTTGCTGCGCGAGAGCAGCGTTTATCGTGATGTGCTGCAACGCGTACGGCAAGGAAAGTCCCATGATCTGGGCGTCCTGCGTGCGGCGCGGCCTTACGTATTGGCAGCGCTGGCGCGGGACTGGGCCGGCCCGGTTCTGTATCTGACTGCCAGAGTAGATCGCGCATATAACGTGACGGAACAGATACCGGCCTGGCTAGGGCCAGAAGCCGGCGTCTACCGTTTTGCCGAACCGACGCCGCTGTTTTACGAGCGCGCGCCGTGGGGCGATACCGTGATTCGCAACCGGATTGAGACGCTGGCGGCGCTCATGCCGCCCGATGACCGCGCGCCGGCCCAGCCTCCGGTCGTCGTGGCTTCGGCGCGCGGCCTGATGCAGCGCACGCTGCCCGTCAACCAGTTTCGCAAAGCGACGCTGACGCTTAAGGTTGGCCAGCGCTGGTCGTTGGATCGCCTGCTCGAACGCTGGGTCCGGCTGGGTTATGAACCGGCGCAGATGGTTGTCGAGCCGGGCACGTTCAGCCGGCGCGGTGGCATTCTCGACATTTATCCCATCGTCGCCGACCTGCCTCTGCGCGTCGAGTTTTTCGACGATGAGATCGACAGCCTGCGCTATTTCGATCCTTCAACGCAGCGCTCGCTGGAACGCGTGGACGAAGCCGTGATTCTGCCCGCGCATGAAGCGCTGCCGGAAGCAACGCCGCCGGTTGCTGCTCACCTTCAGCCGTTCTTCAACAACCTACCGCAGGCGGATGCCGACATGACCAGCGCGCAGGCGGATGCACAAGCGCTGGCAAACAGCACGGCCTTTCCGTTTCTCGAGTTTTACCTGCCATATATCTATCCCAACCCGGTCAGCCTGCTCGACTATGCGCCGGATAACGCGCTGATCGTGATCGATGACTGGAGCGAACTGCGCGACACCATCACCAACATTGAAGAAGCGAGCGAAAAGACCCGGGCGGACCGGCTGGCGCAGAACCTGTTGCCCCCCGATTACCCGCGCCCTTATCTCGGTTGGGATGAATTGAACGCGGCGCTTGAAGCGCGGTTCGTGCTGCATCTTGGCACGCGCGACAGCGGCAATCTCGACGGCGACGAGCAGGACGACGATGCTGCCGAGCCGTTTCGCGGCCTGTTCGGGCCGGAGAATCGTTTTGGCGGCCAGCTCAAGCCGATGCTGACCGAACTGCGAGCGATGCGGAACAGCGGCGACCGTGTCATCGTCGTCAGCACGCAGGCCGCGCGCCTGACCGAACTGTGGCAGGAACAGGATACGTCATTCGCGCCCCGCGAGGATGACATCCTCGCCCCACCGCCCGCGCGCACGCTGGTTTTTGTGGAAGGCGCGCTGCGCGAGGGCTGGCGACTGCGCCTTGGCGATGGCGAGCTTCACCTGTTCACCGATGCCGAGGTTTTTGGCTGGAACCGGCCCGAGCCGCGCCGCCGCCGGACAGCCCGCCGCGCGCGCGCGCCCGAAATGCAGTATGCCGACCTGCGCGAAGGCGACTTTGTCGTCCACATGGATTACGGCATCGGGCGCTTCGCTGGCATCCGGCGGCGCACGCTCAACGGCGTCGAGCGCGAATACCTGATGGTCGAGTACGCCGGAACCGACACCGTCTTCGTGCCGATCCATCAGGCCGACCGGCTGACGCGCTATGTCGGGCCGGACGACAAACCGCCGGCGCTGAGCAAGCTCGGACAGGCCGACTGGATCAAAATCAAGAGCAGGGCTAAACAGTCGGTCGAGGAAGAGGCGCGCGAGTTGCTGGCAATCTACGCCGCCCGCGCAGCCACCACCGGCCACGCCTTCTCACCGGACACACCATGGCAGCATGAACTGGAAGCGTCGTTTCCGTACATCGAAACCGAAGACCAGCTTCAGGCCGTGCGCGAGGTGAAGGCCGATATGGAAAGCCCGCATCCCATGGACCGGCTGGTCTGCGGCGATGTCGGCTATGGCAAGACGGAAGTCGCCCTACGCGCCGCTTTTAAGGCGGTCATGGATGGCAAGCAGGTCGCCGTGCTGGTGCCGACCACGATTCTAGCCGAGCAGCACTATGACACCTTCAGCCAGCGTCTCGCGCCGTTTCCAATCGTCGTCGAGTCGCTGTCGCGCTTCCGCACCAAAGCCGAGCAGAACGCCATCCTCGAAAAGCTAAAGCATGGAGACATCGACATCATCATCGGCACGCACCGCCTGCTGAGCAAAGATGTCACGATCAAGAATCTGGGACTGGTCATTATCGACGAGGAACAGCGCTTCGGTGTCCGGCATAAGGAACACTTCAAGCGACTGCGGGCACAGGTCGACGTGCTCACCCTGACCGCCACGCCGATCCCGCGCACGATGTATATGAGCCTGACCGGCGTGCGCGACATCAGCATGATCCAGACGCCGCCGGAAGAACGCCTTCCGGTCATCACCCACGTCGGACCGTTCGATAAACGGCTGGTGCGGCAGGCCATCCTGCGCGAGCTTGAACGCGGCGGGCAGGTCTTTTTCGTGCATAACCGCGTTCACAGTATTGAACAGGTACGCGAGCAACTGGAAGAAATCGTGCCGGAAGCGCGCATCATCGTCGGCCACGGCCAGATGGACCCCCGGACGCTGGACAGCGTGATGGATGCCTTTGGACGCGGCGACTACGATGTTCTACTGTCGACGTCGATCATCGAAAGCGGACTCGATATTCCAACCGCCAACACGCTGATTGTCGACCGCGCCGACTGGTTCGGTCTGGCGCAGCTTTACCAGCTACGCGGGCGTGTCGGGCGCAGCGCGCAGCAGGCCTATGCCTATTTTTTCCATCCCGGCGCGCGCCGCCTGACCGACGAGGCACGAGCGCGTATGGAAACGCTGGCCGAATACAGCGACCTCGGCTCCGGCTATCAGATCGCCATGCGCGATCTGGAACTACGCGGCGCGGGCGACATCCTCAGCACGCGGCAAACAGGTCATGTCGCCGCCATTGGCCTGCACCTCTACACCCAGATGCTGGCGCAGGCCGTACGCGAACTCAGGGGCGACAGGCAGGAAACCGCGCCGGCAGTCAGCGACAGCGGCATTCTCATCGATCTGCCCGTCCCGGCCTACCTGCCGGCGGACTACGTGCCGGATATATCGCAGCGCGTGCAGATTTACCGCCGGGTCGGTGGGCTGAACAAGCGCGCGGAAGTCCAGACCATGCGCGACGAACTGCGCGACCGGTTTGGGCCCCTGCCCGCCGCCGTCGAGGGCTTACTCTACAGCATCGACGTCAAGCTACTGGCGCAGGCCGCCGGGGCAACCACGGTGCTGGCGCGGGATGGCACCATCGAGATCCGCCTGCCCTATCTGGTCGAAATCGACCGCGAGCGCTTGCAGTATCGCCTGCGTCAGCAGCTAGGGCTTGAGGATGGCCTGCGGGTGACACGAACAGCCGTGCAGATTACCCATAAGTCCGACGACTGGCAGCAGCAGATCATCGACACGCTCGAAGAACTGGCGGCCAATCTGGAAAAATCACGGCTGGCGACGGGGATTTAATGGCGAGTCGCCGGCCGTCGCCACTGCCGGCGCTGACACACGGTTGATCCCTGTCTTATTCAGCTTTCGCGGACTACATCAACCACTTTGCCGCCGGTCAACTGCTGGAGTTGCTCGAACGTCAGGCCAAAGATGGCGTTGTGCTCGCCGCCTGCGGCATAGATGCGCTCGTAGCGCTGCAGGGTCGCGTCGATGTATGTCGGCAGGTTCGGTGTGCGATGCCCCACGGGCGGAACGCCGCCGGGCGCGTAGCCATAGATGGCGATGCATTCTTCGGGAGAGGCGATTTTGACCTTTTTGCGCCCAACACCATACAGTTCGGCGATCTTGCGGTCGTCGACGCGCTGATCGCCACTGGCGAGAACCAGAATCGGCTGTCCATCGACGATAAAAGCGAGGCTCTTCACAATCTGCCCCAGCTCGCAGCCAATCGCTTCGGCGGCCATTTGCGATGTCGCGGTAGAATTTTCAAAGAATTGCAGCTTAAGGCCCAGGTTGGAGCGATCGAGCGCTGCCTGAACGTCTGAAGCAGTCAGTGGTTGCATCGTGCAGACTCCGAACAGTACGTATGAGGTTGCGGAAGATGAATGCCGCCATTATGCAAGTACGCCTGAACTCGTCAACCATCGAAGTCGTGGAAGGCGACATTACGCAGCAGGATGTCGACGCGATTGTCAACGCAGCCAACACCTCGCTCCTCGGTGGAGGCGGTGTGGATGGAGCCATTCACCGGGCGGCGGGGCCGGAATTACTGGAAGAAACGCGAAAACTGGGCGGTTGTGCGACCGGAGACGCGAAAATCACGCGGGGTTATCGCCTGAAAGCGAAATATGTCATTCATGCGGTTGGCCCGGTTTATCGGCCGGGGAGCGAGGAAGTGGCTGCGCTGCTGGCCAGCGCCTACCGGCGGAGCCTGGAAGTGGCGGTCGAGAACGGCGTCGAAACCCTCGCCTTTCCGGCGATCAGCACCGGGGCTTACGGATACCCGCTGGAGGAAGCCGCCCGAATTGCAATCGCAACCGTCGTCGACTTCCTCCGGCGGGAGCACAGACCTCGTCTGGTGCGTTTCGTTTTGTTCACCCCCAGCGCCAGCCGGGTTTTCGCGCAGACGCTGGAGACTTTGACCGGGAATGACCGCCGGCAATCGCCAGACTAGTTATCCCAGTCCAGTTCGAGTGTCTGCATCTGCGCGATGATATTCTGGAAGATATCGAATTCCTCTTCCGTAAACAGGTTCTCGATCATGGTGTCGATCTCTTCCGCGCTCTGCAGAACGTCTTCCCGCAGCGCGTGGCCCTGTCGTGTCAGGAAGATGTGAACCGCGCGACGATCCGACGGATCGGGGCGACGCTCGATCAGGCCTTTATCCTGCAGCTTATCGAGATTGGGCGTGAAGCTGGTCGCCGCCCGGCCAACAGCGCGGGCGAGTTCGCTTGCGTGCTGACCATCACGATCGTACAGCGCGCGCAGGATGTACCACTCGATAATGGTCAACCCAAGCGGCTGTACCACCCGGCCAAAAACCTGATCCAGGTTGCGGAGCGCAATATCGAGATTGCACCAGACTGAGCCATTGAAGCGAAGCGTCGAGACTCTCTCTTTCATACGCTTTGGTGTGAGCCGGCGTTTTGTCGGCAACACCTTCCTCCTTTTATGTGAATTGCGAACTATCGGCACTAACAATAAGCCCCTTACCCCGTAAAAAAGCTAACAGTGGACAGCTAATTTCCCGACGGCCATCTACTCTGCAAACAAACCTGTGTCTTGGTCGTCATCCTGCTGGCCGGTCGTAGCTGCTACCTGAAAAATAAAATGAAGATGACGGCGAACCTATTGTAATATTTACAGCCTGTTATTTAAAGCCAGACTTTAGTTATCTGTATACAACACGCGCAGACTTAGATTGCCCAGACGTATCGTGTCTCCATGCAGCAATTCATACGCAGTCTCCGGACCAAGCCGGGTACCGTTTACAAATGTACCGTTGACTGAGTTCAGATCGACGAGATGGGTAGCACCGTGGTAATAAACCAGCGCGGCGTGTCGCCGTGAAATACCCTGATCGCGCCCGCCATAGGCAGCGAGATCAATGTCGGGCCTATAGTCGCTGGTTTCATCAGACCGGCCGATAATATAGCCTTCGTAGACAGGTGCTTCAACTTTGAAAACAACATTTTCGTAACCCTGCAACTGCAATTCCAGTTCTTTTTTAGAGCGCAGGGCATCGGGACGTTGCAATTCAGCGCCGCACTGGCGACAGACGACGGTATCGTCAGTGTTCTCCGTTGCACATATACGGCATACAATTCCCATAGCGTCATTATTCCAGACACATATATTTCAGGCAAGATTAAATGAATTAGAAGTGTATTAAAGTATAGTCTAAGAATAACGACAAGGCACCATTCTTAACCTTAAGATCATCGATTATTTCTAAGAAAAAATTATCGTATCAAGGATAATGAAACTCTGCGAATCCACGGACAGGCGCTGGCCTGTATCCTGCAAGTACAGGCCGGCGAGGATTGTATACATACCATTTGGGTCCAGCCCATCGAAATGGTATTCATCGTGGACATATTCCCCTTCGAGCCACAGTGATGTGGGATACGCGCCAGCCCCAGGAAACATGTCCCGCTGCGCCACGATTTCACCCTGAGCGTTCAGCACATGCACGAACACCGTATAGTCTTCGTCGGTGGCCTGCAGCGACTGCCAGACCAGCCGCAGGTCGATCTGCCCATCTGCAGCAGCGAGATCAAAGCCGTAGAGTGCAATCACGTCGCCAAAGCGAGCGCCGCTGATCGTCTGCACTGCCGGAGGATCGAACTGGCGCGGCTGGCCTTCGATACGGAGTTGTCCAAGCTCAACCTCGGACTGGCCCGCGGCCAGCATGAGCCGGTAATCTCCCGCGTCCAGCGTCCGGGGCAGGCGCGCGCGCTCCCGCGCCACCACCAGCTCGCCGTCCGACCAATTCTCCGCGCCATAGGTATCACCGACCGGCCCGCCGGAATACAGGGGCCATGTCATGCCATCTCGCTCCAGATAGATTTCAAGCGCCAGCGCGGCGCGCGCTGCAACAGATGGCAGTGCTTGCCAGTAAAGCGTCAGCGACAGGGTTTCGCCGGGCCGGGCGGATGCAGGAACGGCGTTCCAGCCGAGCAGCCGGATACCCGGCACGACATCCTGACCGGCCTCTATCTCGACAGGCAGGACTGACGGATCGGGAAAGTTCGCCGGCTTCTCGACGACGCCCCTGCCAATCGTCTCCCAGACGCCGCCTGCCTCAAATGGCACATAGCGGTCGCTCGCTTTCGCCACCCACGTGGCGCGCAGCAGATAGTCGCCGGGCGGCGTCCCGTGCGGCACAAACAACGACGTGCGCTGCATCAAAACTTCACCGGAGCGCCAGCGATCCGTTTCCGTCATGTAGCTATCAGACCTCGCGATGACCGCGCCCTGCTCGTCTTCGAGCTGCAAAATGGGCGTCAGATCCGAGGCATCGGGCGGAGCCAGCACGGCCCACGCGCTGATAACGTCGCCCGATGTTCCGGCGACGATTGGCTCCGTTGGGGTCCGGACCATGAAAAAAAAAGGTTTGCGACCCGGCCATAAGGCCAAA
>QGUR01000461.1 GCA_003242205.1 Chloroflexota bacterium
GCAGCCTTAGGTTTGTTTTAAGGTCCGGTGCTGAGCGCCATCGCCGGTTACCTGATCGCCGCCATCGTCAGATGGCTGCTGTTCGTCATCCTGCTGGCAGCCCCGGCGGGCGGCGCGATTGCCGAAGCGGCCATGCGCCTGACCGGGCGGCGGCGCGGGCGCTATTCGGCGCTCATCGCGGCGGCGGGCGTGTTACTGGGCGGGCTTGCGCCCCTGCTCTATATCCTGCTCGTCAGCGGGCGTTTCATACCGAATCTCTCGCTTCTGTTGTATGCCGGCATCGCCACGGCGGCTGTCTATGGACGCTTTCGAATGCGGATTTAAGCACACGAACCGGGTCGCGAGTAATTAGCGAGACATGCGAGAATGCTAGAAGAGCTACGCATACAAAACTTCGCCATCATCGACCGCCTGGACCTGACGTTCGCGCCCGGCCTCAACGTCATTACCGGCGAAACAGGCGCCGGCAAGTCGATCATCATTGATGCCGTCGAACTGCTGCTGGGCCACAAGGCCGATCCCTCGTTCGTGCGCGCCGGGGCGGATAAAGCGGTTATCGAAGGCGTGTTCGTACTGGAAGATGAAGCCTATGCGCTGGTGCTGCCGGTGCTGGAGCGCGAGGAACTGGTCGACGCGCAGCAGCCCAACGTCATTACGCTGACGCGCGAGGTGCGGGCTAACAACCGCTCCACGGCGCGCGTCAACGGCGTGACGGTGAATCTCGACGTGCTGGTCGAACTGGGCGAACTGCTGGTGGACGTCCACGGCCAGAGCGCGCATCTTTCGTTATTCAAGCCGCGCGCGCACATCGACCTGCTCGACCGCTACGCCGGCCTGATGGACGCCCGGGCCGCACTGGCAGCAGTCGTGAACCGTCTGTCGGACGTGCGGCGCGAAATCAATACGCTGCTCACCGACGAGGCCGCGTTGCAGCGCCGGGCCGATTTACTGCGCCATGAAATCGAAGAGATCGAGGCGGCCCAGCTTGTGCCCGGCGAAGAAGAAGAGCTGAAAGCCGAGCGCAACCGGCTTTCCAACAGCGAGCAACTGGCGACATTGACCGCCGAAGCGCTGCTGCTGCTGCACGGCGACGTCAATGTCGATCAGATGGCCGCCGTCGATCAATTAATGCAGGTCGCGGCCATCCTCCACAAACTGGCGGCCATCGACCCGTCGTTCCAGCCAAGCTACGAAATGGCCGAAATGCTGTGCGCGCAGGCCGAAGAACTGACGTTTGAGGTGCGGAAGTACAACGAGTTGGTGGAATACAATCCAGAGCGCCTCAACGAAGTGGAAGAGCGTCTGGAACTGTTGAGCAAGCTGCGCCGTCGCTACGGCGGCACGATCGAGGCGGTCATCGCCTATGCCGAAGCCGCGCGGGCCGAACTCGACAACATTGAGCACAGCGAAGAGCGGCTGACGGAACTGCGGAAGCAGGAACAGGCGCTGTTACGCCACATCGGCGAACTGGCCGAGCGCATGAGCAAGGCGCGCGCCGCTGCCGGGCAGCGTATGGGCCAGTTGATTATCAACGAACTGGCTGACCTGCGTATGGAACGCGCCCGATTTGAAGTCGCGATTGAACATCAGGAAGATCCGGACGGATGTTATGTCGGCGATACCCGGCTGGCGTTCGATGCGACGGGGATCGACCATGTGGAATTTATGATGTCGGCCAATCCCGGCGAACCGCTGCGCCCGCTGGCAAAAGTCGCCTCCGGTGGCGAGGCGGCGCGTATCATGCTGGCGCTGAAGCGCGTGCTGACACAGGCCGACCAGACGCCGACGCTGATCTTCGACGAAATCGATCAGGGAATCGGCGGGCGTGTCGGCTCGGTGGTTGGCGAAAAGCTGTGGGCGCTGACCGGCGAGCATCAGGTTTTCGTCGTCACCCATCTGGCGCAACTGGCGGGATATGCCGACCGCCATTACCGCGTGACCAAAATCGTCGACGGCGAGCGCACGTACACGGAAGTCCGGGCGCTGGAGGACGAACACCAGCGGGTTGAGGAACTGGCAGCGATGCTCGGCACGCAGGGCGAAAGCGGCAAGTTGAGCGCGCGCGAACTGCTGGCCGAAGCCTATCAGTATAAGCAGGCGCGGCTGGCAGCCGCCAACCCGTCGAAATCGCCGACGCAACGCTCGCTGTTATAGCGGCAATCTGCGTCTCTCGCCTCATGCCTGCTGCCGGGCAGCAGGTTTCTGACGTGACACTCCCCACGCCAAAAGGCGGGGGCTTCTGACGGACGCTTGCCCTTGCTGGTCGCGCGAGGCGGCCAGCAGCGGGGCTACGTTATCCGGCACGGGTGTGTTGTGTCCCACCCGGCTCGACGCAAAATGTTACGCGCCGCGTTGTGGTCCCGGTCGAGCGACAGGCCACAGGCGCATATGACCCAACGGGTCGAAAGGTCGAAGTCTTGGAACATCGCCCCACACTCCGAGCAACAACGCGACGTATAGGTCGGGGCTACGAAGGCCACCTCACGACCAGCGCTTTCAGCCTTGTACGTGAGATATTGCTGGAACGTAGACCAACCGCTGTCGAGGATGCTCTTGCTCAGATGGCGATTTCGGACCATGTTCGTGACACGCAAATCTTCCAGCGCAATGCGGTCGTACCGACGCACCAACTCGGTACTCAGCTTATGCAGGAAGTCCTTGCGTTGGT
>QGUR01000462.1 GCA_003242205.1 Chloroflexota bacterium
GTAGATGTACCAAAGGCGGCCAAGGTCGAGCAGGCCCGACATCAGCAGGATCAGAATCACCGAGCCTACGGCAAACTCGACCAGACTCTGGCCTCGTTCGGCCCGGCGCTGCCGCCATGGAAGATGACGGGAGATGTTGTGTTCCATAACGCGCCTTTGTGACGATTAAGATTGCTTGACGTGTCAATGATGCATTAACCCTTCGTTTCTTAAGACCGTCAGGGAATCGCGCAATGTCGCTGGGTACTTTGGTACTACGAGGGCGAAACAGGCGTGGAATGTTGCGAAACGACCTTTGTGATAGTCGTTTAAATTTCGCCCGGCGGCGTGACATTCCTCTGCCGGGCGCGGTTTCACAAAAATCTGAAAAAGGTTCAGCGCGCTCCATTAGCCTGCGGGAATTGCGGCGAGGGCGATACCGACGAGTGGTTCCTCATACGTTACGATACCAACGCGCCTTTGCAAGGTATACTTTATGGGAGGGGCAGCGCTCTTCCTGGCAAGGTTGCGTTACCGTGCCGGCGGGAGAGCGTCTCTGGTATCAAATTGCCAAACGACGGGCGCGCATGGATTTACCTCTGCTTTTCGCGGCTTTTTTCCGGCCCGATGAACTGGCTGAAGCCCGCAAACTGGCTGAAGCCATCGACATTCAGCAGCTTGTTCAGCGTGCGAAAGCGGGAGATGGCGAAGCCGTCGCCATCCTCTATCGCTTGTTTTCAGGCGCGATTTATCGCTATATGGCCTTTCGGGCCCCCACCCTCACCGACGCCGAAGATCTCACCGCCGAGGTCTTTATACGTATGGTGGAAGGGTTGCCGTCCTACCAGGTCACCGAAGTGCCATTCGAGGCATGGCTCTATCGTATCGCCGCCGTGCGCGTGGCCGATTTCTATCGCCAGCTTGGCCGCCGTCCGGAAACGGATCTGACCGAGACGATGATTGATGATGAGCCGCTGCCCGAAGAGCAGATCGCGCAGCAACAGGCGTTTGAGGCACTGCGTAAGGCGTTGCATCAGCTTAGTGATGAGTACCAGACGATCCTGCTGCTGCGCTTTGTCGAGCGCAAAAGCCATGAAGAAGTGGCGCGCATCCTCAACAAGAGCATGACGGCGGTGAAGAGCGCTCAGCATCGCGCGCTCAACCAGCTTACGACCCTGCTTGGCGCTGATCAGAAAATACGTCATTACCTGCGAGGCCGCCGTGACTGAACATCACTCCGACGCCGAACGCCTCGCTCGTCGCCTCGATCAGGCCCTGCCGCCCGGCGAGACGCGAGTGCCTCAGCAATCCAACGACCCGCGCGTCAACGCGGCCATTCTGCTGGCGCGCACACGCCCGCCCTCGCTATCACCCGAGACCGACCAGCGCATTCTGGGGCTGGTGATGGCGGCCCATCGCGGACATTTCAGCGACAACGGAGCCAGGCTCACGTTACGCCGCCGTTCGCCGGTCGTGCTGCGCGGGCTGCTTGCCGCTTGTCTCGTCGTCGTTCTGCTGGTTGCCGGGCTGCTTCCTGTTTCGGCGGCCAGCGTGCCGGGCGATCTGTTCTATCCGGTCAAACAGGCGCTCGAACGGGTCGAACTGGCGCTGGCAATGACCGATGCCGCGCAGGCGCAGGCCCATCTGCGCCACGCTTCGCGTCGCATCGCGGAAGCGCGTATCCTGCTCGACCGGGGGCAATTCGACGCCGGGGTGGTCAATGCGGCTTTGAACAGCCTCAGGGTTTCGGCCCGCAAGGCGCGCGCCAGCGGCGATCCGGGATTGATCGACGAGGTTCAGGCGCAAACGGTGATCGTCGCCAGCGAATTCACCGGCCTGTTGCAGCAGGCCAGCGCGCGCGGGGTTTCCACGGCGGATCTTCAGCCTGTGGCCAAGTCTTTGCAAATGGCGGTCAGCGATGGCACGTTGTTATTGCCCGCGCCGCCAGAACCGACCAGCACGCCAACGCACACACCCGGCCCAACGTCTCAGCCACAGGCGGGCGAACCCGGCCAGCAGGACCAGCCTCCCATCGCAGCGGGTTCCGATTGCGCTCCCGGCGACTCGTGCCAGCCCGATTCCACGGCGACACCTACGCTCAGTCCGACCGGCGAAGGGGCATCGCGGCAATCAGGTGCAGGTGGCGGCGCTGACACTCCAACGCCTCCGGGGCAGCAGGGTAATCCATCGGGCAACCCGAACGCCGGGCCGGGCAATAACTCCGGCTCGCCGCCGGGGTCCAACAGCGGACAAGGGAATAGCGGCAACCCGAACGCAGGACCGGGCAACAACTCTGGCTCACCGCTGGGGTCCAACAGCGGACAAGGGAATAGCGGCAACCCGAACGCAGGACCGGGCAACAACTCCGGCTCGCCGCCGGGATCAAATAGCGGGCAGGGTGGCGGCAACCCGAACGCCGGACCGGGTAACAACTCTGGCTCGTCGCCGGGGTCGAACAGCGGGCAGGGTGGTGGCAACCCGAACGCAGGACCGGGCAACAACTCCGGCTCACCGCCGGGGTCGAACAGCGGGCAGGGTGGCGGCAACCCGAACGCCGGACCGGGTAACAACTCCGGCTCACCGCCGGGGTCGAACAGCGGGCAGGGTGGCGGCAACCCGAACGCAGGGCCGGGCAACAACTCCGGCTCGCCGCCGGGGTCCAACAGCGGACAAGGCGGCGGA
>QGUR01000463.1 GCA_003242205.1 Chloroflexota bacterium
TTTTCGTATGTTTTTTTTTTTTATGTTTACGCCCCCCCCCAAGTTTCCCCCCCTTTTTTTCGTCGGAACGTTAAATTTTTTTAAGAGGCCGATCCTGTCGCGCATCGACAAACAGACGAAAGACCAGACCGAGCGCCTGTTTGAAAGTCTCTCGCCGGAATGGCAGGCGACCATTGTTCGCGTGGTCGAATCGGCGGAAGAGGCGGTTCGCACGGCGGCGGCAGCGGTGCGCGTCCTGCGCGAAGTCACCGATGGCCAGCCCAACGCGGAATAGCCGGGCCGGGACACGCCCGTTCAGGAAATAGCCCGGCAAGCCACACCGCGTTCGTTCGTCCCGGCGGCCCGCGTAACGTGTTCGCGCGCCGCCGGGCTTCGTCAGGCGAGGCTAGGACGCCAGCGTTTCCACCACCGACGCGCCATCGGTGGCTTCGCAGACATAAATCGTGGGCGTCAACCCGGTCGCTTGCGTATAGCACGCGGCGACATCAGCGGCGAAGGTCTGCGCGTCCGCGGCGCGCACCAGCGCCACGCAGCAGCCGCCAAAGCCACCGCCCGTCATACGCGCGCCGAATGAGGCATCGTGGGCCTGCGCGCAGGCGACCATTGCGTCGACTTCCTCGCGCGAAATCTCGAAATCGTCGCGCATACTGACGTGGCTTTCATTCATCAGGCGGCCCAGTTCGACAGCGTCGCCCCGGCGCATGGCTTCGGCGGCGGCGAGTGTGCGGGCGTTTTCGGTAATCACGTGGCGGGCGCGGCGGCGCGTCACGTCGTCCAGCTCGTGCTCGCGCTCGGCGAACATCTCCGGCGTGACATCGCGCAGCGCCTTGACGCCGAAATGGCGGGCGGCGGCTTCGCACTGCTGGCGGCGCTCGTTATAGGCCGAGCCGACCAGTCCGCGCCGGGTTGCCGTATCGAGCACGACGATGCGCGTATCCGGCGGCAGGGGAACGGCCTGAGTTTCCAGCGAGCGGCAGTCGATCAGCAGCGCGTGCCCGGCCCGGCCTGCCGCCGAAATCAACTGATCCATGATGCCGGAATTGACGCCGATCCACAGGTTCTCGGTTTTCTGGCCGATTTTCGCAATCCACGCCGGTTCCCACGTCAGACCGGACACCGCGGCGAAAGCGCGCGCGGTCGCCATTTCCAGCGCCGCCGAGGACGACAGGCCGGCGCCGATTGGCACGTCGCCGGCAACCACGCCTTCCCAGCCGGAGAGCATCATGCCGGCTTCCTGCATGGCCCACGCGACGCCGCGCACGTATTCCGACCATTCGGGCGGCCGGTGCACCATCTCGATCAGCGAAATTTCGGCGATTTCGTCGAAATCCAGCGATTCGACGATGACATACTGATCGTGGCGCGGGCGCAGCGCGATGTATACCGCCCGGTCAATCGCCATCGGCAGCACAAAGCCGTCATTGTAATCGGTGTGCTCGCCGATGATATTGACGCGCCCCGGCGCGCGCACCACCAACGACGGCTCGGAGCCAACCCGCTCGACAAACGCCTGCTTCACTCGATCCTGAATGGTGGTCATGCCTTCGTCCTCAATCATGCGAAAAGATGAACCGCCGGTGCGCCAGCCCCGCGTAAAGGCGCGGCATGCCGTATCCCTACAACGCCAAGCCCGGAGGCATGGCGGTAAAAACCTCTGTGGTTCAAGCGCTTCCCTGTCTGTAATGCACGTCGCTCAGGGCGCGCAGGCGTTCCGCCGCCTGTTCCGGCGTCAGGTCGCGCTGGGCCTCCGCCAGCATTTCGTAGCCGACCATGAACTTCCGCACGGTTGCCGAACGCAGCAGCGGCGGGTAGAAGTGCGCGTGTAGCTGCCAGTGGGAATACTCGCCGTCGTCGGTCGGCGCGCCGTGCCAGCCCATCGAATAGGGGAACGACGTCTCGAACAGGTTGTCGTAGCGTGTCAGCAGGCGCTTCAATATCACGGCCAAAGCGTCGCGCTGCCGCCCGTCCAGATCGGGCAGGCGCAGCACGTGGCGGCGCGGCAACAGCAGCACCTCGAACGGCCACACGGCCCAAAAAGGCACGACGGCGACCCATTCGTCGTTTTCGACCACGATGCGTTCCTGCCGCAGCAGTTCCTGTTCCACATAATCGAGCAGCAGCGGGCGACCGAATTCCGCCAGATAGGCTTTCTGGCGCTCGTCCTCCTTGCGCGCCTCGTTCGGCAGGGCGCTTCCGGCCCAGATTTGGCCATGCGGGTGCGGGTTCGACGCGCCCATCGCCTGCCCCTTGTTCTCGAACACCTGCACCCAGCGGTAGCGCTGCCCAAGCTCGCTCACCTGCTCGGCCCAGACGTCGATCACGCGGCGGATGTCGGGCAGTTCCATCAGCGGCAGCGTCAGGTCGTGGCGCGGCGAAAAGCAGATGACGCGGGCAGTTCCACACTGGCTCTCGATCTGGAACAGCGGGTGTGCCGGCGGCGGCGAAGGCGGCGTATCGGGCAGCAGCGCCGCGAAATCGTTGGTGAACACGAACGTCGATTCGTAAGGCGGGTTGTACTCGCCGTTGGCGCGCAGGTTGCCGGGGCACAGGTAACAGGCCGGGTCGAAGGCGGGGCGGCCGTCGGCGGGCCGCCTCTCGACCTGACCCTGCCACGGGCGCTTCGTGCGGGGCGGCGACACCACCACCCACCTGTCGCCCCG
>QGUR01000464.1 GCA_003242205.1 Chloroflexota bacterium
TCATTCGGTTTTTCCCCACCCGTTCGCCGAAACCGCCAACTCCGCCCTTGCCCGCGCTGCCGTATGCCGCTTGGAGAGCCACTGAAGGCCCTGCTCCGCATGCAGAATGTCGTTACCAAGCGACGCGACCGGATCAATTCGGACGAAGAAGAACGCCTGCGTATGGGCTATGAAATCCGCAGCGGCGTGCGCTTCCCCGACAACAACGGCCAGCCAGAATATCAGTCAGCGCGGCTGACACGCGGCGAAACCGTGCTGGCCCAACTGACCTACGCCCAGGCGGCGACGCTGTATCGCATCAATCTGGGCTGGCTACGACGCAAGCAGAAAGATCAGTATGGCTTTGTGCTCGACATCGAACGCGGGTACTGGGCGCGCAACGAACAACTGGACGAAAGCCAGGACCCGGCTGACCCGATGTCGAGCCAGGTACGTCGTGTCATTCCGTACGTAGAGGACACGCGCAACGCGCTGCTGATCGAACCTGCGGCCACGATGGACAACGACGTCATGGCCGCCCTGCAAGCCGCGCTCAAGCGCGCGATTGAAACAATCTATCAATTGGAAGACAACGAACTGGCGGCAGAACCACTGCCCGACTCGAGCAATCGTCGCATCCTGTTGTTCTACGAAGCGGCTGAGGGAGGCGCAGGTGTCTTGCGACGGCTGGTTGAAGAGCCACATGCCTTCGCAGCGGTGGCCCGGCAAGCGCTGGAGATCTGCCATTTTGACCCGGATACCGGCGCGGACCTGCGACGCGCGCCGAGATCGACGGAAGACTGCGAAGCCGCCTGCTATGACTGCCTGCTCAGTTACAGCAACCAGCGCGAGCACGCGATCCTCGACCGGCATCTCATCCGCCAGACGTTGCTCGACTATGCCAGCGCCGTGGTCGCTGCGAGCCCGACCAGCGCCACGCGCGAAGAACACGTCGAACGACTGTACCGGCTGGCCGGTTCGGAACTGGAGCGGGAATGGCTGGACTACATCAACAGCCGCGGCTACCGGCTGCCCGATGACGCGCAGGTGCTGTTCGAGGACTGCAATACCCGCCCTGACTTCGTTTACCGTCAGGCATACACGGTGGTTTACATCGACGGATCGCACCACGATTATCCACATCGCCAGGAGCGTGACCGGGCCCAGGTTGACTGTATGGAAGACCGGGGGTATACGGTCATCCGCTTTGGCTATCGCGATGACTGGGACGAAATACTGGCTGCGAACCCGCACATTTTTGGAGTGAGAACATGACGTTTGCCGTTGGATCGCTTGTTCGCGTCAGACAACGCGAATGGGTTGTCCTTCCCGACTCGACCGAAGAAGTGCTGCGGCTGCGCCCGCTCGGCGGCACTGATGACGAGATTGCCGGCGTGCATCTTGGCCTTGAATCCGTAGAACCGGCGACGTTTTCGCTGCCCGACCCGAACCAGCCGGGCGACTACCGCTCGGCGCGGCTGCTGCGCGAGGCGGTGCGTCTCGGTTTCCGTTCCAGCGCCGGGCCGTTTCGCTCGTTCGCGCGCATTGCTGTCGAGCCGCGCCCCTACCAGCTTGTGCCGCTGTTGATGGCGCTCAAGCTCGACCCGGTGCGCCTTCTCATCGCCGATGATGTGGGTATCGGCAAGACGATTGAAGCGTGCCTGATTGCCCGCGAACTGCTTGACCGTGGCGAAATTCAGCGCATTGCCGTTCTATGCCCACCCCAATTGGCCGAACAATGGCAAAACGAGCTGCGCGCCAAATTCTATATCGATGCCGAACTGGTCCTGCCGAGCACGGCAACTCGCCTTGAACGTCACACGCGCATGGGCGAGTCGCTGTTCGAGCGCTATCCCTTCGTCGTGGTCTCGACCGACTTCATCAAGTCCGAACGCCGCCGCGATGAGTTTCTGCGCGCCTGCCCGGAATTCGTCATCGTCGACGAGGCGCACACCGTCGCTCACACCACGGACAGGCGCGGCGGACGTCACCAGCGCTTTGAGCTGGTGTCCGCACTGTCCGAAGATCCATCCCGGCATCTCGTGCTGGTGACGGCCACCCCGCATAGCGGCAAGGACGAAGCATTCCGCTCGCTGCTTGCGCTGCTGAAAAAAGAGTTCAGCGATCTGCCGGAAGACCTTTCCGGCCCGGATTATGCGCTTTACCGGCGCGAAGTCGCCCGCTACTTCGTTCAACGGCGGCGCGCCGACATTCGCCACTACATGCAGGCCGATACGCCATTCCCTGAGCGTGAAGCCGCCGAAGAAACGTATACCCTGACAGAGCCATATCGCCGCCTGTTTGACCGGGTCATGCGCTATGCGCGTGAGACGGTTCGCGTACCCGGAGAGACCAAAGCCCGCCAGCGCGTCCGCTGGTGGTCGGCGCTTGCCCTGCTGCGTTCGCTGGCATCGAGTCCGGCGGCGGCAGCGGCGACCCTACGCAACCGCGCCGCCACGGTCGAAGCGGAGACGGCCGAAGACGTGGACGAAATCGGCCAACGCACCATCTTCGATCTCATCAACGACGACAGCGCCGAGGGCGCGGACGTCACGCCCGGCGCTGACCTCGACACCCTCGCGCCCGACAGCAACCGCCGTAGACTGCTGGAAATGGCGCGCGAGGCCGAAGCGCTCAAGGGCGAGCAGGACGCCAAACTACCAAAACCATTTTCCTGGGTA
>QGUR01000153.1 GCA_003242205.1 Chloroflexota bacterium
AAAAAGAAATCCCACCATAAAAATCCGACAGTCCCTGTGCCATCAACACAGGTATTGGTGCCAGATCCGCAAATGCCTCGCTCAACATCGTGAGCGTTGCAGGCATGATCGTTTCCGCATCAAACAAATCGCCAGCGACAGTGACTACGTCGGCTGATTCAGACCGCGCCAATGCACAAATATCGGCAAGAATCGCTTTCAGCGTCTCGCGCCGCTCACGCCCAGTCAGAATGGAAAAATCATCGTCAAGGAACGCATGATCGAGATGAAGATCTGAAAAGTGGAGTACCTTCATAGGAAAATACGTCAAATCCTCATACTAATCTATAAACTCAGTTCAATTATAGGCGATTAAGCTCGATAGTTCCGTAAAGGGAAAGATTTACAGGACTATAGAGCCATTGCCGCGCCTACAACTGGCAAGTGAACGCGCAATTTAGCTACTTAGCGGGCCGATCAGCCCTGCAAGGAGCGCTAGAGCTAATCTGTAAATTCGATGTACCACCGCACAGGAGGTATGTAGGAGCCAGAACTATTTAATTGAGAGCCCTCAGCGTCTGTGGCCTTCCGCTCACAACTCGTTTAGCAAGTGGTAGCGTTCCCACCAGTCGTCCATAACGTGTTCGTAGATGCGCCGGTAGAGCTGGTAGACTTTCAGGTACTTTTCATGCGCTTCGGGGTTCGGTTGATGCTCACGCGTCACGTGAATCACCTGGCGCATGGCGTCTTCAACGCTGCTGTACACGCCCGACGCAACACCCGCCAGAACAGCTACGCCGCGCGCGCCCAATTCTTCACCCGCGGGAACCAGAATCGCGCGGCCGGTTGCGTCGGCGAACATCTGCGTCCAGAAGGGACTGCGCTTCCCGCCTCCTGCAATGTACCATTCATCGACTTCGAGGTTAACCCGCATATAATTGTCGAGCATCGCCAGCGCCGTACCCTCGTAAACGGCGCGCAGCAGATGCGCTCGCGTGTGCTCTACGCTAATGCCGAAAAACTGCGCCCGCGCCACCGGATTCAAAAACGGCGCGATCACACCGGCTGTGTTCAGGTACGGATGGTAGATCACGCCTTCGCAGCCAATTGGAATCTCCGCGGCTACCGCTTCCGCCCATTCGTAGATATTGCGGCCCTCCGCCTCGGCAGCCGCACGCTCGGCGGCACAGAACTCTTGCAGGAACCACTCTAGGTTCATCGTTCCCGCCGTATTCACCAACGAGCGCACCCAACCACCATTTCCAGCGCGCGTTTGCACGCCAATGCCCGCTGGCTCAAATGACGGTTCGGCATAGATGAAATTGTTGAGAAAGCTTGTGCCGACGATGGTACATGCCTGACCGGGCCGGTATGCTCCTGCCCCTAACGTCGACGCCGCCACATCGACCAACCCGGCAACGACTGGAATGCCCGCTCGCAGGCCCGTTGCCTGGGCAACTTCCGGCAGCAATTCGCCGGTGATCTCGTCGGAGTCGAGCACTTCGGGAAGCAGTCGCCGTGTCGATTCGATGCCGCAGGCGCGAAGCAACGTATCAGAGTAGGCGCTCGCGCGCAGGTCGTAGGGCGTATAGCCTGCATCGGAATGCTCGGTCGCGATTTTGCCCGTCAGCTTAAAGCGAATCCAGTCTTTGCAGAAAACCGACCAGCGCGCCCGCTCCAGTGTTTCAGGTTCATTTTCCTGAAGCCAGCGCAGAACGGCGACTGTATAACCGGGGAACATGATGTTACCGCCAATGCGGAACACCTCGTCCATCACGCCTTCGCGCTGCCAGTCAGCGATGATCGACGCCGCGCGACCATCATTCCAGAGAATAGCGTTGCGTACCGGACGGCCAGCGTCGTCCAGCAGCCAGCTACTACAGCACATTCCGCTGAGGCCAATGCCTGCGATCTCGCCATGTCGTAGCGCCTCGCTGGACGCCACCTCGCGCAACGTGGCAAGTACGTCTTGCCACAGCGCTTCCATCGACATTTCCGACCAGCCCTGTCGTTCCCGAATAATAGCCGGCGTGCGGCGGCTGACGACAATTTCCTCGCCGCGTAGATTAAACAGCACACTCTTGACAACCGACGTTCCGACGTCGATACCGAGCAGATACAGCATGTTTTGCCTCTACCCTGCGAACTTTGGTTCCGGAATGCCCTTGACGTCTGTCCGAATACGGAACAGATCGCCCGCCTGCGGCTGCGTATGGCGGCGTTCCTCGCCAAGTAGCAGCCACGCCGACGTTACAAATAGCTCGTCGAGATTGTCGCCGCCGAACATCGGGCAGGTCGGATACTGCACCGGCATTGGAATACTCACCATGAGTTTACCGTCCGGGTCATAGCGGTCGACACGCCAGCCATCCCACATCGCGATCCAGACGCAACCCTCGCTATCCACCGTCAGGCCGTCCGGCTCGCCCTGCTCCGGTCGCAGAAAGACGCGCCGGTTGGCAATTTCGCCGCTTTCGAGGTCAAAGTCATAGGCATAGACCGTGAACACCTGCGAATCGCTGTAATACATCGTCCGGTTATCAGGGCTCCAGCCGATGCCGTTTGAGCAGGTAATGCCGGTTTCCATCGTGTGCAGCGTGCCGTCAGGATCATAACGATACAGGCAGCTATTGCCGTTGTCGTCCGTGGTGCCGGTCCAGAAACGGCCTTTGCGGTCGACAGCGCCGTCATTGAAGCGGATATGCGGCTTATGCGCTTCGGGGTTACAGAGGAACTCAGGTGTTTCCTGCCCTACATTCCAGAAATGCAGCCCGTTCTTGAGCGCCGCAATAAACCCGCCACGCTCGCGAAAGCCTATCGACCCGACAGGCGCGCCAAGCGAAAATGTCTCATAGCTGCTCTCGCCGTACTTCATGCGGTGAACGTTGCCGGCGAGAATATCGACCCAGTAAAGCGCTCGTTCTTCCGCAGACCACAACGGGCCTTCGCCCAACTCGTGACCAAGCGTTAATAAGTTCTCAACCTCATATTTCATGATGAACGTCTCACTATTCTCATGAAGCGCGCTGCGAACGCACATGCAAATAAACCGCGACAGCGAGAATAAGCCCCTGCACCATCAATTGAATCGTGTAAGGCAAACCGATGAAGCGCAGAAAGCTAAACAACAGCGCCAGAAATAACGCACCGCCCGCCGAACCGATCACCGATCCTGAACCGCCCGACAGAGACGTTCCACCGACAACTGCTGCCGCAATCGAGTCGAGATTGCGTCCGTCGCCCAGCGTCAGAGTACCCGTTCCCGCGTAACCGGACAGAATAAGGCCGGCAATCGCCGCCATCAGCCCGGACACAACATACGCCAACACAATCACGCGATCAGCAGGAACGCCGGACAACCGCGACGCTTTTTCGTTACCTCCAACAGCATACAACTGGCGGCCAAAAACGGTCTTTTGCAGCGCGACAGCGGCAAGCGCCGTCAGGACGACCCAGAAGATGACCGCCGTAGGGATCGGGCCAACGAAGCCGGTTCCAACAAATTCAAGCGCTGGCGAGATATCGCCCCTCGGCGCGCCATCGGTGTAAACGTAGGCCGCGCCTCGCAAAATGCTGAACATGCCAAGCGTCACCACCAGCGGCGGGACCTTGAGCCGGGTGATGAGCAGTCCGTTCGCCAGCCCGGTCAAAAGGCCAATACCGAGGCAAATGAGCAACGTCCCCCCTAACGTCTCGTCGCTGCCGCGCAACAGCGTCGCCGCGACGACGTTGACGAGCGTCACTACCATGGCGTTCGACAGGTCGATGCCGCCGGTAATCAGCACGTATGTCTGGCCGATGGCGAGAATGCCCAGCGCTGACGCCTGGCGCGCAACGTTGAGCAAATGCGAAAGCTCCCAGAACGAGGCCGACACCGATCGTGCGAGCAGCAGCAACAACCCGACCGCAATCCAGATAATCGCCGCCGGAGGGAGACTGAGTTGTAGCAGCGCCCGGCGCGCCGATGACTGGACCGATTTTGCCGTCATACCGTTTTCCTTCGTGTCCGCAGGTAGCCGATTGCTAGAGCGCCGATAAGAATGACACCTTTGATGATGAACTGATAAAACGGGCTGACGTTGTTGAAATTGAGCATCGTACTGAGGACGCCAAGCGTCAGCACCGCCGCCAGCCCACCCCACAGGTCGCCAACGCCACCGAACAGGCTTGTGCCGCCCAGTACACCGGCTGTAATCGAGTCGAGGGTGTAAGGATCGCCCACCAGCGGGTCGCCCGAACCGATACGAGACGCGAGGAAGAGCCCGCCGAGCACCGCAAATATGCTCGATAGTATGTAAACGGCCAGCTTGATGCGCTCGGTTCGCAGCCCGGACAACCGCGCGCTGGCCTCGTTACCGCCCACAGCGTAGACCGCCAAACCGAAAACCGTGCGCTTGAGTACCCAGGTTCCCACCACATACAGAACCAGCAGGTAAATCGCGGCGTAGGGAATCGGGCCGAGCGTGCCGCCGGGACAAAACGAACAGTCAAACGGGCCAATTGCCCCGCGTGAAAGCTCACGGAATTCACGCGTAACCGACCCGCCCGGTGAATAAAGCAGATGCAGCGTAAGCCCCTGTATCGCCGTCCCACTCGCCAGCGTGAAGATCAGCGGGTTCAGGCGCAGGTAGCCGACCCCAAAGCCGTTTACCGCGCCGATCAGCAGGCCGATGAGCAAGCACAGCAACACGATACCCGGCGTCGCTTCGGGATGACTCTCCATTTGCAGCGCGGCGATCACCGTTGTCAGGCTGATGACCGAACCTACCGACAGATCGATCCCGGCCACCAGCATGGTCGCAATCTGCCCGATGGTGACAATGCCGAGTACCGTCGAGTTACGTATCAGGTTGGTCAGGTTTGGGCCGGTCAAAAAGCGCTCTTGCGACGCGGCAGCCACGATCAGCAGAATGAGGAGCGCGTAATACGCCGGGCCAATTCGCCCCAGCAACCGGGTTACAGACCGGACGGAAAACGGTTGTTGCGTCAGTGTTGTCACAGAGCTGCTCATGATGTAACGGGTACGGAAGTATCGGATACGCTATGGATAGCAGCCGCGGCCATCAACTGCTCCTCGGTCGCGGTCGCGCCGTCCATTTCCGCGACGATTCGACCTTCAGCCATGACCAGAATGCGGTCACTCATGCCGAGTATTTCTGGCAGTTCGCTCGACACCATGACGATACCGACACCCTGATTTGCCAGATCGCGCAGAATATGATGTATTTCGCTTTTGGAGCCCACGTCGATCCCGCGAGTCGGTTCGGACACGATAAGTATCTGCGGTTCCATACCGAGCCACTTGCCGACGACGATCTTCTGCTGGTTGCCGCCGGACAGGTTGTTCACTTTTTGCGAGCGATGCGTCACCTTGATCGCCAGCCTGTCGATCAGGTGATGCACGAACGAGCGCTCGGTCTTTTCATCGATCAGGATCTTGCCGTTTGTCCGCCGGGACAGACTCGGCAACGCGATATTTTCATTGGCCGAGCGTATCAACACCAGCCCATCGCGCTTGCGGTCATCAGAAACATAGGCGATGCCCGCGCGGATAGCGTCGGACGGCGAGGACAAGCGTATGGGCTGGCCATTGCGTAGAAAGGTTCCCCGGTCATACGGCAGCGCGCCAAACATAATCCGCGCCAACTCGCGCTGGCCCTGCCCCTCCAGACCGGCAATGCCCAGAATTTCACCCCGGCGCACATCGAGGTTGATATCGAACAGCTTGCCCGCAACATTCAGGTCGCGGACGCTGAACAGCACCTCGCTGGCGGGCGTACCGCGCGGCGGATAGTAATCGGTGAGATCACGACCGATCATTTTGGCAACAATGGCATCGCTGGTCAGGGACCGCGCCGGACTGGTTTCGACATGGCGGCCATCCTTCAAAATCGTGACCGAGTCCGCAATCTGGAAAATTTCGCGCATGCGGTGGGTGATATAGATGATGGCAACGCCCTGCTGTTTGAGCGCGCGAACGACATCCAAAAGATGCTCGGTTTCGACGGCGCTTAACGCCGCCGTCGGCTCATCCATGATGAACACTCGCAGATCGCGCGCCAGCCCCTTGGCAATCTCGACGACCTGTTGCTGCGCCACGTCCAGATCAGCTACCAGCCGCCGCGTATCCAGCGATACGTTGAGACGCGCCAGCATTTCGCGCGCCCGCCGGTGCATGGCCTCTGTATCGACTTGCCCGCCCCATTTTTTCGGAACCTGCCCTAGCATGATGTTCTGTGCGACATTGAGCTGGGGAACAAGGTTGAATTCCTGATAGATTGCGCCGATACCGAGTCTGAGCGCTTCGACCGGGCTGTCATAGCGCACCCGCTGACCGCCAAGCCAGATTTCGCCTGCATCAGCCTGCTCCGCGCCGGCAAGAATTTTGATGAGGGTTGACTTGCCCGCGCCGTTTTCCCCGACGAGCGCCCGAATTTCGCCACGCCCCACAGACAGCGTGACGTTATCCACGGCGCGGACACCGGGATACGTCTTAACAATATTACGCATTTCCAAAAAGGGTTCAGACATAAGCTATAACCTCAAATATGAGGCTGTGTCCGCTCACATTGCCCTCTCCCTGCCCTCAGGCTTCCGAAGGCAGGGAGAGGCGTGTCGAGCGAAAACTTCTGAGGCGCAGCGCTCACGCCTCATCCTGCATCAAATCAGGATGAAGCTTCTTCGGTCGCTTCGCCCGTGCCTTCGCAGTCATACATTTCGGTGATGGCTTCAGGAGACATCAGCGTGTTCGACCAGACGCCGTCCGGGCAGTCAAAGCGCACATACTCATGGACGTTTTCGTCGGTGATCAGCGGGTGCTCAAGTTCGGTCCACTTCGCCACCGTCTCGCCGTTGAGGCAGTCAATCGCCACCTCCAGCGCGGCCACGCTCTGCCACGTTGGTTCATCCGGCCCTATCGAGCTAAAGCCATTTTCGAGGTTCGCGGCCCAGTATTTCAGGAAGCCGTTATAGCCCTCACCGGGAACCGGCACAGGATCCAGACCAGCAGCGAGGAAGGCGTCAATCGCGCCCTGAGACATCGCGCCCCCCTGAGAATACACGCCATCGATCTGTCCGGGGTACGCAGCGATGAAGTCTTCCATCGCAGCCTTGCCCTGAGCGTAATCCCAGCCGGCCGGCTGCCGCGCCAGAATGTTGATGCCCTCGCCCAAACCGGCAATCGCGCCCTCAGAGCGCAGGTCGCTCACGCCCATTCCGGCGATGCCCTCCAGGATGACGATGTTGCCCTGACCGCCCAACTGCTCGCGCAGCCACGCGCCACCGATGTAGCCAAACTTAAACTGGTCGGCCCACAGGATCGAGTGGAACTGGTCGGTATCAACGAAGTCGTTGAAGACGATCGTCACGATACCCGCGTTATAGGCATCCTCAACGCTCGGCGCAATCCCTTCCGGCGAGCCGGGTGTAATGAGGATGGCATCGACACCGCGTGCAATCAGGTCGTCAATGTCGCTGATCTGCTTGGCGACGTTCCCGTCCGCATTGGTGATGATCAGTTCTTCGATGTCGGGATTACCGGCGGCAGCGGCTTCAAGCTCGGCGATCATTTGCACACGCCACGAATTGCCGAGGCTGAAGTTGGAGACGCCGATGGTCCACGGGCCTTCCCGCGCCACTCCGGCAGCCGCGCAATCGGTTTGCTCGTCCGTCCAGAGCTCGGGAACCCGCCCCATCGGGTTCAAATACGAGTATTCTTCGGTGGCCTCTTCCTCAGCGTCCTGGGCAGCTACGGATAGAGCGAGGAGTGAAATGAAGAGGGCAGTAAGCAGCACGCGAAAAGCGGATGGCTTGAAGGACATACTCTCTCTCCTTAAGACTGCTATTTTCTAAAGCTGCGAATGCAAAAACGCGGCATTGAGTCGACCGGCAGCGCCTCCTTTCCTCATAAACCCCGGATAAACACGTTGACACCCGGAACCTGCATACGACGGGTGCCACTCTGAGATGCAATTGTGCAAAGTAATTTGATGCTAGAATGTATTATAGCATGAGTGGTACGTACCAGCGCAAACAATAACACGAACTCGTATACTCGCTTATGAGCAATCGACCGACCTTGTTGGAAGAATGGCCGCTCGACCCGACCAGCCGCACGCCACTGCACGTTCAGTTTGCGAACTGTCTGCTTGAGAAAATAGAAACGGGCCTGTGGAAACCGGGTGACCGCATCCCATCCGAGCGTAGCCTGATGCAGCAGGCGAACATCAGCCGAGCGACCGTGCGGCAAGGGCTGAACGCGCTCGCGCTTGCCGGAGCCATTGAACGGATTCACGGGCGCGGCACGTTCGTCAAACAAACCAAGTATGAACACACGATTTACCATGCCTATAGCTTTTACGAGCAACTCTCGGCTGAAGGCGTTCACCTGCAGGATCAGGTGCTGACACGTGAACTCATCGACGCGCCGGAAAATATCGCCGCCCGACTTCAGGTTGAAACAGGCTCAAAGCTCATTCACCTGAAGCGCCTTCGTTCGGCCAACAACGTGCCGATGATGTTGAGCGTCCATTATTTCCCCTATGCGTTGTGTCCCGACCTCGTGCATGACGTCTTCGACTCCTCGCTTTACCAACGGCTGCATGACCACTACGGTTTGCCTGTCGTGCGCGCTACCGATCGGTTTGAAGCCCGCCTGCCGAACACAACAACCAGTCGCCTGCTCAAAATCTCGCGCCGCGTTCCCGTCCTCTATGTTGAGCGTCTTGCCTTTACCACGAACGACGTGATTCTGCACCTTGGCCAGACGTACATACGCGGGGATATGTACTGTTTCCGCACCGATCTGCCAGCGCGGGCAACCTCGTTGATGCTGAAGCAGGAAGCCAATACGGCGGGAGGATAGAGACATACTTAACAGGGCCGTCCCAGAGTCACCCTTACCACAATCCACACAGGAGAACGTTATGTCAGACCGCATTCATGTCGCCATTGTCGGCTGCGCTCACCCGCATATCTTCCCTCGCATCGAACTACTACAAGCGGAGCCGGACGTCACGATTGCCGGTTGCTACGATCCTGACCGCGCGCTGGCCGAAGGCATCTCACGCCGCTGCAATATCCCGGTGTTCGAAAGCGTTGAGGCGCTGCTCGACTCGCCCGGTGTCAACTTCGTGCTCATTGAAGGCTGGGACACCGCCAATCCCGACTATGTGCGCGCTGCCGCCAGGCGAGGGTACGCGGTCATGGTGGAAAAACCGGGCGCGCCCAACCTTGCCGAGATGCAGCGCCTGATCGACGACATTCGCGATATCGCCGTACCCTTTCAGGTAGGTTATATGCTGCGCTTTTCGCAAGCGGTCGCGCACATCCGTCGCTTTCTAACGGACGGCGTGCTCGGCCAGATTACGCTGGCGCGCTTTCATGCTGCCGCGCCGGTTGGCGGTGCAGCCGAAATCTGGCAGAGTGTTCCCGGCGACATGGGCGGCGTCGTCTTTACCGATGGCTGTCATTTGGTCGACATCATTGTCCACCTGCTCGGTATGCCCAAATCGGCCAAGGGGATGCTGCTAAAGCTGCCCAAGGGCGAGACGGTGCTGGCGCACGGCTTCAAGCGAGACACGCTTTCCGAACTCGATGTGACCGTAGAAATGCCCATCGGCGACCTGATGTACGAGGACGCGGGCGTTGCCACGCTCGACTTTGGGGACAAGCTGGCCGTGTTCGACGTGACCGGCTGGGAAGCGCACCCGTGGGTCGAAGCATGGCGCGTCGAGTTATACGGCACTAACGGCACGCTACATGCCGGCCTGAACCCGGCATGGTATCGGCTCTATGTCCGCAATCCACACGGCAGCTACCAACCCGGCTGGCATTCATGGGAAGCGCTCGACAGCCTTGGCATAGGTAACTCGCTGGTGGTCGATAACAACTACTCGGCTGAAATCCGTCATATGCTCGACCGTGTCCGCCGCTGGGACACAGACAACGCCGTCTGGATGGCCGAAGCCGAAGGGGTGATCGCTGTCCTTGACGCGATATTCAAGTCAGCAGCAACAGGAGATGCAATTCCTGTTGAACAGCGCTTCTAACACAGTAGGACGCTGCACCCTGTACGCTACTGTACAGGGTGCGGCATTCCACTCGCAAACCGATAGCAGTTACTCCATCGAGAAGCGAATTTCTTCCATTGCTGCGTCAAGCGCCGCCTGCACATCCGCTTCCGTGCCTCGCCCCCTTGAGCAGCGTTGACATCATCGTGACTGAACGAATGCCGGATCGCGCCTTCCAGGAGCACCTCCGCGCAGTATCGACGGAACTGGTTGTCGCACAACAGGACTAAAAAGCCAACTCTGGAACGGCGAAAGTCTCATCATCGCGGACGATCAACTCGCCATCCAGATAGAGATTTTTTCGTCGACAGCAAATGTCAAAATGAGCGTTGGAGTAGTTTTCTCCCTTCATGCCGCTGTACGGCGCGGGTGCATCGAAAATGTTGCGCCCAATGGATACCATGACGGTTCCATACAATGATTCGGTATCCATGCCGTTGTGGCTCCAATCGCACCGGTGATCGATC
>QGUR01000154.1 GCA_003242205.1 Chloroflexota bacterium
CTCCTATGAAGTGGCAAACCGCTTTGCAGGCGGCAACTACCAGCAGGGCGTTGTCTTTGAAATCCGGTCGAATCGCGGGCGCTACATATCGCCCATTTCGGTTTATCAGGGTGATGAATCTGAGGAAGAAGTCCTGTTCCCGCCGGGCTCGAAATTCCGCATAGTCGATGTGCGCTATGAAGAACTTGAAACACGTGTCGGCTTACGTGAACGCATACTGATTATCCTGGACGATATAACCGATGACTAAAAGACTTGAAGATCGCCCCATGTACATGACCGCGGCTGATATTCGCTTTATCAGCCCGTGTGCCACTTGCCGGCACAAGCACTTGGGCAGCGCAACCTGCAACGCCTTTCCGGACGGTATCCCCGACGAAATCCTGAGCGGGCATCAACACAAAACGCCGTATCCTGGGGATAACGGCATTCAGTACGAGGCGCTGCCAACTAGGGGTTAGGGCGGCGCTTGCCGCCCCATCGCGGGCGCTGAGGTGCATCCCTGCCTGTCTCCTGCCTGTACCCAATTGCGGCGAGTTCTAGCAAGGCCGCTGTCCATGACGGCAGGTTACGTGTTTGCTGGTAATCGGCTCCAACAGCCTCTCTATACACACAACCTAAAAGACATGTCACCTATGATTGGCAGCCTTGCCATAAAACCTTACGCCTAAAAGCGGATACGGTGTCTTTTCTCCCGCCTATGCACACACAAAATCGCCGTATCGCTCTGGCGCTGACGCTAATCGCGCTGTTCGCCGGGTTCGCTGTGCGCCTTGCCCTGCACGATTATCACGGGCTGGAAGGCGACGACGGTTTCAGCCTGTCGCTCACGCGCTACCCGTTGGAGGCGCTCATTCCGGGCCTGATGCGGCTTGAGCTGGATATTCACCCGCCGCTGCATTTCGTGCTGCTCAAGGGTTGGATTGCCATGACGGGCGACAGCCTGTTATCGCTGCGGCTGATGAACATCCTGTCCGACCTGCTGGCGGGCGCATTCGCGGCGCGCCTCGCGGGGCGTGCGTTCGGCCGCCGCGCCGGGTTGGTTGCCGCCGCTTTGTGGGCGTTTGCGCCGCTGCTCATCTACAGCACCTATCTCATCCGCATGTACACGCTCTCGGCGCTGTTCGCCGCCGGGGGCGCGGCCTGCACGCTGGAAACCCTGAAAACCGGACGTCTGCGTTGGGCAATCGCGCTCGGCCTGTTCGCGCTGGCCGGGCTGTACACCCACATCGTCGGCGCAGTTGCCGCTGCGACGTTTGGCCTTGCGCTGGTGGCAGGCGGGCTGGCGATGGGCCGCTGGCGAGGCGCAATGGCGGGCCTTGCCGCGCTGGTTATCGCCGGCGTCCTGTTTCTGCCGTTCGCACTGCCGGTGCTCGACGTTTACCGTTCGGGGCGCACGCTCGGCGCGGAGATCAACACCAGCCGTTTCGGCAGTGCACTCGAAATCCCCGGCACGGTGGCGCGGGTATTGCTGCTGCACCGCCCGGAAGCGCCCGGCCTTGTCGTGCTCGTGATCCTGCTGGCGGCTGCGGCGCTGGCGCTGTGGCGATATGATCGTCGTGCCGTGGGGGTAGTTGTGCTGGCATGGGCCGGGCTGCTCGGCATGATGGCGCTGGCGCTGTTCGCCGATCTGTATAAGCCCCGGTATCTCGCGCCGTTCGCGCTGCCGGCGCTGGCGCTGCTGGCAGGCGGTGTTGCCGCGCTACCGCGTCGCGTGCTGCGGGCGGTGGCCCTTTTCGCGCTGGTTGCAGGGGGCATCTGGGGCGTCGTCGCCGATCTCGACCGGGCAACGCGCGATGACTGGATCGCCGCGACGGACTTCGTGCAGGCGCACGAGCGGCCCGGCGACGCGATCATCATTATTCCCGACTGGGGGCAGGAAGCCTTCGCTTATCATTACGAGGGCAACGCACCGGTCACCGGCATCTTCCCGCGCCTCACCGAAGATGTCGATTACGCGCCGATCCTGCAATCGCTGGCCGAAGGGCATGACGGTGTATGGCTGGTGCGCTACCAGCCGGAAGTTGCCGATCCTGAGGGGCTCGCTGAACGCTGGTTCAATGAACGCGCTGCGACGGCCGCGACCGCTTTTCCCGCCGGGATGCGCGTGACCTATTACGACTTTCAGCCGCGACGCGACGCGTTACCGCCGGATGCCCGCCCGCTCGAAGCGCAGTTCGGCGACCGCCTCGCGCTGCGCGGGGTCTATTTGCCTGTGACCTCCGGGCCTGCACGCGACACCCGTCTGCACCCGCCGAGCAACTGGGTACGGGTTGCGCTTTACTGGGAGGCGCTGCAAGCGAACGTTCAGGCGCAGCCCCGCGTGCGCCTGACGGATACGGCCGGACAGGTATACGGCGCGACGCTGGATGAGCCGAACGGCGTGCTTGCGCGTTTCCCGGTGAACAACTGGCAGCCGGGCGATATCTGGCAGGTGAACGAACAGATCAATGTCAACCCGGAGACGCCGCCGGGTGTTTACAACATCGAAGTGATGGCGCTCGATCCGGCAACGGGCGAACCGCTGCCCGCAAGCGGCGCGGACGCCGGCGACTTCTGGGTCATCGCCGGGCAATTCCACATCGAATAGGCGAAGGAGCGAGATTATGGGCGCATCGGAGCATCGACAGAAGGCCGGGCACGGCCCTGTCACCGTCGCTATCGTCACCGTGAGCGACACGCGCACGCCGGAAACCGACGTCAATCGCCAGTACATCGAGCGCCGCATGACCGAACTGGGTCACCGTGTCGCCGCCTACCGTCTGATTAAGGACGAGCCGGAGCAGGTGGCCGCCGTGCTCGACGAACTGGCTGCCATGCCCGGCGTGCAGATCGTCCTCTTCAACGGCGGGACCGGCATCAGCCCGCGCGATACGACCTACGATGTCATCAGTCGCAGGTTGGAAAAGCCATTGCCAGGTTTTGGCGAATTATTCCGCATGCTCAGTTGGGAACAGGTCGGCGCGGCGGCCATGCTCAGCCGGGCGACGGCGGGAACCTATCGCAATACCCTGATCTTCTCGATGCCGGGCAGCCCGAATGCCGTCGAAACCGCGCTGGAAAAGCTCATCCTGCCGGAGATCAACCATCTGGCGTGGGAGATTGTCAGGAAGGGATGATCGTCTGATGCCATCGCTGGCCGAGGGCTGAAGCCGCGCGGCTATTTCCACCCACCGAAGAACGCTCATGTTCAGCAATCGGAACAGCAGGCCGTGTGTATTCGCCGGGGCGCTTTACCCACCGGCGGTGCGGGGAATGCGTCCGGCGTATGGTTAGCAGTCCTACCGGCGTTTTGGCTTCTGCGCCTTGCCCAGCACGACCTTGCCGGTTTGCCCGCTGACGAGCGCCTGTCGCAAATCGCCATCGGCTTCGGTGATCACGCCGAGCCAGACCGGCATCAGCACCAGCCGGAAACTCATTTGAACGACCAGCGTCGATACCCGCACCTCGACATCGTCGCGGTTGGTCTGGCCGTGTTTTTCGCGCATCCGGCGGGTGGCTTCGCTGCGCGCTTCCAGCGAGGCCTGGTCGAAGTCGATATCGTAGAGCGCGGCGGGGTGGCGGGCCAGCAGTTTCGGCTGGTAGGCAACCATCTGACCCATGTCGAAGTCGTTCAGCCCGCGCAGCAGCGTGGCATGCGGTTTGCTCATCGCGGGGACCGGCAAATTGAAGCAGCCATCGCGAAAGGTGGATGTCTGCGGCAGGCGCAGCGAGGCCGGGCCTTTGCCATAGCGGCCCGCTTTCGGCGTGATGGTTTGCGTCACGTCGGCCAGCGCGTCGAAAAGCCAGAACGGCAGATAAACGCCTTCGAGTTCCAGTCGACGCATGGCATTGGTATCGATCAACCCGGCGAGGCGTTCGTCCAGCCGCCTGAGCCGCTTGCGAATGCGCGCTTCCGCCTGCTCCTGCGACACGCGAAACGGCAGTAGCCCGTCGGGTTGCTGGAATGAACCGAGCGCGTCCTGTTGAACCACATGATTGGAATTGCAGAATGGGCAGCGCGTGGACAATGCGGTGGCGGGGATGGTGCGTTCGGCCCCACACCGGTTGCAGTGCAGCAGCCGGCGTCCGATTTTCCAGCGCACGTTGGTCGCCTTGCGCTCCAGCAGCGCCGCCGCCAGCAGGTCGCTGCCATCGGTGGCAGGCTGCGGCGCTTTTTCGGCGCGGTAGCCGCAAAACCGGCACTCCACGTGCCCATCGTTGGGATCGACGGTCAGATCGCCGCCGCACACCGGGCAAATCAGCACGGTCGTCGTCATGCGGACAGGCTCGGCAGCCTGGCGCGTTTCCGCTTCGGCATGGTGGTGCGTTTGCGCCGCCTGCTCCGGCGTCAGGCGGCCATCCAGCACCATCAGGTCGCGTAAGGCGTCGAGATGGTTGGGCAGATGTACCAGCGCATTGGTCAGGTGGCGGCGTTTCGCCTGCGGGTCGTCGGTGAGCCGGGCCAGCCAGTAGTGCGCGTCGACGAAATCGGGCTGCGAATCGAGCGCGCGCAGCAGGGCGGCGCGGGCCTCGGCCAGATCGCCGCGCACGTAGGCATGGTGCGCGGTTTCAAAGGCGGCTCTGGCCCAGGGATTGACGTTGGCCGGCTGCGTGATACGCATTGCTTTCATGGGCGGCTCCGCCTACTGTGTCGTTATCTGCCGATCATACAACGGACGCCGCCGAAAAAAGCTTGAAGCCCCGCCGCCTCACGGCGCGGCGGGCTTTGTCGCCAGATTCCCAATCCAGCGTCGTTAGAGATGAGGGCTTTCCGGCCCCTCGCCGCTGGCTCGCTTTGAATACTCTGCGGGAGCGAAAAAGACGATGATCTTGAGGTCTTCGGTGATGCTGTGGAAGCGGTGGTCGACGCCCGCCGCGACGAAAATCACGCTGCCCGCCTGCACCGGGCGGTCTTCGTCGCCGACGCGGATTTGCCCCCGGCCGCTGGCGACGTAATAGACTTCATCTTCGGTATGCGGCTGCTGGTGATCGACGCCGCCTGCCGGCAGGACGTAGAGGCCAACGCTCAACGCGGGGACGCGCAGAAACTCGTAATAAGGCGAGCCGGAAGCCTGTTGTCTGGCGATCAGGTCGGCGAGTTCAAAGGCTTCCATGAAGTTGCTCCAGTCTAAATTTCCGGCTCGACGTCGGGCAGGGGCAGCGAACGCTTGACGATTTTCGGCGCGTAGGGCTTGATGTCCAGCACCGGCGAACCGTCGAGGGCGTCAAGGCCGCGCACGCGCACGATGTTCCCATCCACGCTCAGCAGCTTGACGGTCGTTGTGCCGATCGCATTGGGCCGGTGGTAGGTGCGGAGGGCGAAAATCCCGACTTCTTCGGCGTCTTCACGTGGCAGACACGGCTGGACCAGATCACGCTCGCGGTCGAACCTGAACTTGTGCAGCACGAACGTCACGACGATATCGGTATAACGGTCAAGTCCGCGCAGGCCGGGCGCGAGCGCCTCATCGACATGAATTTCGGATTCGACTTCGGTCCAGTCCCGGTCTTCATTGTCATCGGCAAATGGCGACCGCACGACGCCGACAGCCTGCAATGTGATGGAGAACGACATCTCTCAATCTCCCTTTACCCGCCTGCGGTCGTGAGCGCTGATAGCAACCAGCTCCAGCCCCACAGGCTCAGCATACCGAGCACGATCGTCAGGAGCAAGTTTTTTGTCTTCCAGGCGACCAGCAGCGCCACCAGACCGGCGACAAGGCGCGTGTTTTCCGGGGCCAGCAGCATACGCTCGCCATCGGGCAGCAGCAATTCCGGCACGACGATGGCTGAAAGGACCGCCGGGGGGACATAGCGCAGCGCCTGAAAGACGCGGTCGGGCAGGTTGATCCGTCCGACCAGCGCCATCACCGGATAGCGCATGGCGAAGGTTACGACCGCCATGCCCAGCACCAGCATGAACTCGTTCATGGCGCGCGCTCCGCTTTTGCCGGTTGCGGCGTTTCGCCCGCGCCGGGGAAAATCTGCGCCAGCATACCGGCTCCCACGCCGGCCAGCGCGGCCACCATCAGCCCAAGCTGGTTGGGCAGGCCGTGGGCCAGCAGCGCGACCGCGCCCGCCACGAGCACGGCGGCCAGCGTGGGGCGGTTACGCACCATCGGCACGATCATGCCGATGAAAGTCACGACCATGGCGAAGTCCAGCCCCCAGCGCGTCGGATCGGGGATGGTCTGCCCGGCGATGATGCCGATCCACGAGCAGAGTTGCCAGTTGGCGTACATCAGCAGCGCGGAACCGAGATAGTAATAATGCTTGTAGGGCGAGGCGTCCTGCTGTTCGTAGCGCTGGATGACGACGACAAAGGTTTCATCGGTCAGCCAGAAACCAAGCGGGGCCAGCCAGCGCTGGGGCAGTCGCTTCACATGGGGAGCGAGCGTCGCTGCGTAGAGGATATGCCGCATGTTAACAACCAGCGTGGTCAGGATAATGATGGCGGCGGGTGCTCCCGTTCCCACCAGATTGGCGGCGATGAACTGCGCCGAGCCGGCATAGACAAATGCCGACATGCCCGCCGCTGCCGCGGGCGACAGGCCATTCGTCACGGCGACCGCGCCGAAAATCATGCCAAATGGAATCGCGCCGATCACAAGCGGGATCGTGGCCTTCATGCCGGCCAGCAACTCGGCGCGTCTTGTGGCCGGGGCTGAACCCGTCAAGACGTTTCCTCCGTCATATCGCCAACAGAGTTCTATTTCGTCCGAACGCAGGGGCGAGGTGCTTTGCGCCCGATGGGCTTTGGCGCTTCCCGCCAAAAGGGATGACCGAGCGTGAAGTCAGGCTCGACCAGAGGTCATCTGATGTCTACTGTTCCATAAAACAGCGCACTTCTCAAGAACCGGAGTCCATTGCCGGGCGGTAAAGCGGCGGCAACGGTAACGGCTTTGTTTTCCCCGGCATCCTGTTCGTTGCTTGCGTTGGTTCGCCTGAATTGAGATACTTTCCGATCCGGTCTGATTGAATCTTGACCCTCTCCGGGCGGTGTGCTAACATGATTGCCATACGGTGAATGTGCCTGTAGCTCAGCGGATAGAGCGTCTGCCTACGGAGCAGAAAGTCGGGGGTTCGAATCCCTCCAGGCACGCAGGACCGAAATAAAACCCGCGTCTCGCGGGTTTTTTGTTTCCTCTCAGTTGTTGCGCCGCGCCTGCCGGAGCCTGTCCTCAACCGGCGCAATCAATTCGCCTACGTCGAAGTCGGTCTGCACCGCGCCAAGCGTCAGCCGCATAAACTGCGCCGCCATGTATTCCGGCGGGTGGCGCAACTGGTTTGATACCCACCAGCGCGTCACTCCCAGAAAGGCCGCGCTCATGAAACTGATGAACAGATCGGGCGGCGTCAGCATGTCCTCGACTCGCCCGCCGGCGCTCGAAAGCCAGCGCATGCCGATGGCCTCGATATGCGCCTGCATCTGTTGCAGATAGGGCGCGAGGCTGCGTTCTTCCAGCATCACCCGGTAAAACTCCGCGTGCCGGGCCACATGCTCGAACAGGAAAACGAACAGCGAATAGATTTCTACTCCGCGCGATGACGGAAGCAGCGGCGGCGCAGTCTCCAGTTCCTGCAGCACATCGTGAATGATCTGTTGCAGCAGGTCTTCCTTGTCGCGATAGTGCAGATAAAACGTCGCCCGGCTCAGGCCCGCCTGATTGGTCAGGTGTTGTACCGTGATCGCCTCGTAACCGCGCACCGGGATCAGCGCCATCATGGCGTCGCGCAGCATCTGGCGGGTGCGAACGACGCGCGGGTCTAGTCGCTGGCGTTTACTGGACATATGGCCTCGCTATGTCAATTACTCGACACGTTCAGCAAAAATTCAATTTAAGTGTGGCTGTTGTGGCTTTATACTTTATGGACAATATGTCTAGAAAGCAACAACCGGAAGGCGGAGGTAACCGGCACTATGGAGCGGGAACTGGAATATCTGAGCGAACGTGAAGCTGCGTCTGAATGCCCCGCCGGGAACGAGCGCCGGGCGACGCCCAGAGACCTGCCGCTTTCACGCGAACGTATCACCATCGACGAAAAGGGCGTCTGGCATATCCACGGCTACGACGAAGCGCGACAAATTCTGCGAAGCGAGCTGGTGAAGCAGGCCGGGTTTATGGCGGAGCGTGTGTTGCACGATGAGGGTTCCCTGCTCAAAAACCCGCCGATTCTCTATCTGGAAGGCGACGAGCATCACCGTATGCGCCGGGAAACCAACCGGTTTTTCACCGCCACCGTCACCGACAGGCAATATCGCGATTTCATGGACGCCTTCAGCGACGAGCTGGTGGAACGGCTGAAGCAGCAGCGGCGCGCCGCGCTGGACGACCTGACGATGGAAATGGCGGTTCGCGTGGCGGCGCAGATCGTTGGGTTGACCGATAGCCTTCTGCCGGGCCTGAAGGGACGGTTGAGCGGCATCCTCGACATGGCGACGCAGTTGAGCGATGACGCGCCGAAAATCCTCAACCTGATCCTGAGCCAGAAGGCGCTGCTGTTGTTCCTGCTGCTGGACGTCAAGCCATCGATTCGCGTCCGGCGCAAGCAGCCGCGGAACGACGTCATTTCCTATCTCATTGGCCGTGGCTACAGCGACATCGAAATTCTGACCGAGTGCGTGGTATATGGCGTGGCGGGCATGGCGACGACGCGCGAATTCATCGCCGTCGCGCTGTGGCACCTGCTGGAACGTCCGCATCTGCGCCAGCGCATGTTGGAAGGCGAGCAGCAGGAACGCTACGCCATTCTGCACGAAATCCTGCGGCTGGAGCCGGTTGTCGGGCATCTCCTGCGGCGAACGACGCAGGACATCGAGATCGACAGCCATGGCCGGACGGTCACGATACCGGCGGGCACGCTGGTGGACCTGAACATCTACGCCGCGAATGCCGATCCCGCCATGGCGGGCGAAAATGCGTTGTCCGTGTGCCCGATGCGCCCGCTGCATTCCGAGCTGGGCAAGGTTCCGGAACCGGTGCTGAGCTTCGGCGATGGGTATCACCGCTGCCCCGGCGCGTTCGTCGCCATTCAGGAAAGCGACATTCTGCTCCGCAAACTGCTGGCGATTGAGACGCTGCGGATCGAGCGCGAGCCGGACATTCGTTTCAGCGACGTCGTCAAGGGCTATGAACTGCGGAATTTCCGCATCGTGGTCGATGAACCGGCGGGCAGACCGGCCTAATCCGCGCCTGCCCGCCGGGCTGTATTTCCACTGCGCCAGCATGACGCCCCCGACGGCGTGGTGGAGATAAGGGTGTGGCCGGTTTCAAGCGGCGATGACCGGTTTCAACCCCAGAAATTCCGCATACCGGCCGGCGGCGGAGGCCAATGCGTCACGCTCGGCGTCGCTGAGGGGGCGGAATGGCACGAACCGGATTTCAACCGCATCTTTTTTCAGCGTGCGGTGCCAGTAGCCAACCACCTCGCCGTTCAGCACCATCGCGCCGCCATAGAGCAGCGTTTTTGCCGGCTCCAGATTTGCCGGATCAAGCTCGACGCTGTGATCCTTATAGGCGATTGTGTATTCGTCGAACGGCGGCAGCAGCAGAGCGATGGGCGGCATGTCCGTAACGGGCGGCATGGACGCGGCGTGATAATAGTGCTTGCCATCGATGACAGTTTCGGCGATCTGGTCCTTCAGCATGGCCAGCCCGGCTTTTGCATCGGCGACTGTCAGGCCCGACCACCACGTAAAGTCCTTGATCTGCGCCGGGCCGTGGCTGGTGAAATAGCGCCGGACCAGCTCGGCCAGTGCCTCGTCGCGTTCCAGCCGGCGGGGGTGTGGCGCGCGCTCGTCGACCAGCATGTAGGTGAACTGCTTGCCGCGCCGGGGGCCGCTGCAGACGACCAGATCCAGTTCCACCCGAAACATGATGTACGCCAGTCGCTGGCCTTTGGCCTCAATGCCAACCTGAGCCAGCACCTCGCTGATCTCATTGCGCGTCAACGAGCGGCCGCCTTCCAGCGCGCGCACAATCGCGTCCCGGCTGCGCGCGTAAACGCCGTCATCCACTTCCAGCCGCCGGTACATGGTCCCATTCTGGCGATGGACACGGGGAGCGGTCAGTTCCTGCATCCAGCGAATGTCCTCTGCCAGAACGAAGTGCCACGTGGGCCGCATGACATGCGTGCGTAGAATCCGCCCGTCTGCGAAGACCTGCTCGACCGCCGCTTCGTTGAAGCCGTTCAGCCGCAGCGCGAGGCCCCACAGCGCGAACGGAAATTCCTGTGCCTGCACCGCGCCCAGCCAGCGCACAACATCTTCCGGGCTGTCGCAGGATTTCATCATAAGTTGCTGGTTCTGCAACCGCTGGTAGGCAATCGCTCGATTGACCACGGGGTTTACCTCCGCCTGTTCCCATAATCTGAGACTAAGAGGATACTCAGGACAAAATAGGCCCTATTTACCACAAAATACAGCGCGAAAGCCCCCAGCTTTAGCTGTGGGGATGAAGCGCTGCCCCCTCTGAAAACCGAACGCTTGTTTCGTTAGATAGCCTCCTGCTACATAATGGGGTTATGGCTAAGC
>QGUR01000155.1 GCA_003242205.1 Chloroflexota bacterium
ATCTTCACTTTCCCCTTCCGCCGTCGCGTTCAATGTGTATAAGAAGACAGGTCCCCCGGCCCCGCCGCCGGCACGTACAGTTGACCAGCGGGGCCAAAACGCAGGTACTTCCAGGCGTGATGCCGTTCAGGCGGAAAATCGTCATACACGACGACGGGCTGCGGCGGCGTCTCCAGATTGGCTTCGATGTCGTCGTAGCGCAGAATGCTGCCGATTGTGGCGACATACAACGCGCCATCGCGGAACGCGACGCCGTTTGGGTTATCCAGCCCGCGCGCGATGGTGTAGACCTGTTCGGCGGTTCCGTCGCCATCGCCGTCCACCAGCGCGTAAACGTTACCGGCCTGCCGGGTTCCGACAAAGACGGTTCCATTGTCGCCCAGTGCCAGCGAACGCGCTCCGGCCACGCCGCTGGCATACAGGCTGATTTCGAAACCATCGGGCAGCGTGATCTGGTCGAGGGGCAGGTTGGTTCCCTGCGCCGATGCCGGCACGAGCGTAACCGGCAGGGCGAGCATCGCGAGGATCAACAGGAAGCGACGCATAGACTCTGTTCTCCACATAAGCCAACACACGCTTACATCGCACGACATTATAGCCACAACCTTCTGGCAGGCCGGAGATGAGGCTGCGCGCTCCGGCTGGTTTGAATTCGATCAAAACACGGTTACTATAGGTTGTACGATCAAAATAGTTTAGTTGCATCCCCTGTCACCTAGAGGAGTTTGTGTCGGAATGCCGGACTTCATCTTTAAGCAATTGATCGACGGCCAGTGGGTTGACGCTGCTAACGGCAACACCTGGGATTTACTAAACCCAGCAACTGAAGAGTCGCTCGGCCTCATGCCGTTTGGCGACGCGGCAGATGCTGAAGCGGCGCTGGACGCGGCAGCCAAAGCCTTTCCCGCATGGTCGCGCACGACGCCTTACGAACGCGCCGAGATTCTGATGAAAGCCGCCGCCTGGGTGCGGGAACGGATTGATGAACTCGGCAGGATTTCGACCGAAGAGTCCGGCAAGCCGCTGCGCGAATCGACCGCCGAATGGGTCACGGCGGCCAACCTGTTCGAGTGGTACGCCGAAGAGGGCAAGCGCGCTTATGGCCGCACGATTCCGGCGCGCAAAGCCGACCGCCGCATCATGGTGGTTTACAGCCCGGTCGGCGTGGTCGGCACGATTTCGGCCTGGAATTTCCCGGTTTACAACATCGTACGTTCATGGGCGGCGGCGCTGGCGGCGGGCTGCACGGTCGTCGGGCGTCCGTCCGAATATACGCCGCGTTCGGCCATGCTGCTGGCTCAGGCGCTGGTCGAGGCCGGTATCCCGGCCGGCGTGATTAACGTCATCAACGGCGACCCGGAGGCGATGGGGCAGGCGATGCTCAAAGACCCGCGCTGCCGCAAGATCAGCTTCACGGGCAGCACCCGCGTCGGCAAAATTCTGCTCGAAGGCTCAGCCGAAACGCTCACCAAGCTGGCGCTGGAACTGGGCGGCAACGCGCCGGTGCTGGTGTTCCCCGATGTCGATGTCGAGCAGGTTGCCAAACAGGCGATTGCGTTCAAGTACCGCAACTGCGGTCAGGTATGCATCGCGCCGCAGCGCTTCTTCGTTCACAGCCGGATTGCTGAAGAATTCATCGACCGCGTGACCAATCTGTCGCGCAATCTGAAGCTCGGCAACGGGCTGGACGCTTCGACCGATGTCGGGCCGCTCATCAACGCGCGCCAGCGCGAGCGCGTGGAGCAGTTGCTGGCGGCGTCTGTCGCGCAGGGCGCGGAGGTTCTGGTCGGTGGATCTCGCCCCGAAGACAAGCCGCGCGGCTATTTCTATAACCCGACGGTTGTCACCAATCTCAAGCCGGACATGCCGCTCTACCGCGAGGAAATCTTCGGGCCGGTCATGCCTGTCATCCCATTCGACGATGTGGATGAGGCGCTGGCGCTGGCGAACAACACTGAATACGGGCTGGCTGCTTATGTGCAGACCGGTAACCTCAATACCGCCATTCGCATGTATGAAGAACTGGAGTATGGCATGGTGGCAATCAACGACTGGTTGCCGTCGACGCCGGAAGCGCCGTTCGGCGGCGTGAAGCAGAGTGGCATTGGCCGCGAATGTGGCCGCGAGGGTATGGAGAAATATCTGGAACCGAAGACTGTGTTCATTGGTGGCTTGCCATGATACCCGGGGAGCGGCCCTCCATTACCATTCTGAATACACAACAGGAGCATGTTCCCGCTCTGGCCGAGTTGCAGCGCATCGTCTTTCCCACGCTGACCGACGACGAGCTGCTGACCGAAGAGAAATACCTGAAACATCTCGAAATTTTCCCCGAAGGCCAGTTTGTGGCGCTAATGCGAACGCCCGATGGCGACCGCGTGGTCGGCGCAACGAGCACGTTCCGCACGAATTTCGATTTCGATCATATTCAGCATACTTTTCTGGAGGCGTCGGCGGATGGGTGGTTGACTAACCACGACCCGAACGGCGAATGGCTCTACGGGATCGATCTGGCGGTTCACCCGGAGTTTCGTGGTCGCCATATTGGCCGCCGGCTTTACGAGGCGCGCCAGCAACTCGTCTATGAGCTTAACCTGCGCGGCGAGATTGCCGGGGGCATGCTGCCGGGCTATCACTATCACCGGCGGAAACTCACCATCGCCCAGTATGTGCTGCGCGTGAAGCAAGGGCGTATCTTTGACCCGACGCTGACGATGCAGCTTAAAAACGGATTTCGCATTCGCGGCATTCTTTACAACCATTTGACAGACCCGCGTTCGAATAATGCGGCGTCGTTGATCGTGCGTGAGAACCCGTATTACCGTCCGACTCAGGAAGCGCCGCGCCGCGCCCGCCCGGTCAGGCGCGTACCGCGGCCATCCCGTCCCGGCCCATCGCCCGCGCCGCCGTTCGGTATCTGATGTATGGCGGTGAGGAAAATCGTGGTTGTCCAGACCGCCGTCGAGCATTGCGACGCGCTGGCCGAACTGGAATCGATTGTTTTTCCGACGCTATCGCCGGATGAGTGGTTTACCAGCGAGATGTATTGCGCGCAGGTCGCCACGTTTCCCGAAGGGCAATTTGTCGCGCTTGCAGAAACCGCCAACGGTGTGCAGGTCGTTGGCGCGACGACGACATTTCGCACGAACGAGACGTTTGAAGGCGACGATATCCCCTACTACTTCGACTTCATCGGGCGCGGCTATCTGACGACGCACGAGCCGGACGGGGAGTGGCTTTATGGCACGGGGCTGATGGTTCACCCGGCGTTCCGGCGCATGGGCATCGGCACACGTCTCTATGAAGCGCGACGCGAGTTGGTGAAACGACTCAACCTGCGCGGTGAGTTGGTCGGCGGGCTGCTGCCCGGCTATGAAAACTACCGGGGGCAAATGAGCGTTGCAGACTATGCGCGCCGGGTCGTGGCGGGCGAGCTGACCGACCCGACGCTCACAATGCAGCTCAGGAATGGATTTGTGCTGCGCCGGCTACTGCCGGGTTTTATCGACGATCCGCGCTCCGACAACACGGCGACGCTGATCGCGCGCGAAAACCCGGACTATCGCCCCTGAAACGCGTCGATCGCTGTCACGTGCCCGATGTGGCCGGGCTGCGGTTCTCGACGACCTGACGCAAGGCGTTCAGGAGCGTTTCGGGTGGGTGCGCGCCGCTGATAGCATACAGGTTGTCTAGCACGAAGAGCGGCACGCCCTGAACGCCAAGCTGCTGCGCCTGCCGTACCTGTGCCAGCACCTCAGCTTCCGCGTCCTTGCCGGCCAGCGCAGCGGCTATCGCTTCGCGATCCAGACCGGCTTCGGCGGCGATGTTGGCCAGAACATCAATCTGGCCGATGTCTTGCCCGTGTTCGAAGTAGGCGGCATAGATGCCTTCGATCACCCGCTCGCGCTGCGCTTCAGGCGAGAGTTCGATCAGCCGGTGTGAAAGCAGCGTGTTCGGCATTTTGGTGATGAGATCGAAGCGATAGGTTACGCCGATGCGTTTCCCCGCTTCCGTCGGCCCGGCGAAGGCCATTTCCGGCGTCATGCGTCCGGCGAATTTCTGCCGCATGTAGGGCAGGAAGTCGTAGCCTTCCGGCGGTACATCAGGATTGAGGAAGAACGGGCGGTGGCGCACGGTCACCGGCTCGCCCTGCCAGCGCGCCAGCGCGAGTTTCAGATGTTCCCAGCCCAGGCGGCACCAGGGGCAGACGGTGTCGTGATAGATATCGATATGCATGCGTTATACCTTCGGATTCTGTGGACGAAAGCGGCGGTGGTCGCGGGCGTCGTTCCGAACCGCTGCGAATAGCCCGCCGCAAGGCGGTCATCTTGAGCCTATTATGCCAGCCGGTTGCGCGATTTGCCGGTAAACACTTTATTAGAGACACGTGGAAAAAGCGTGGTATGCTTCGGCGTGTAGACGGATTCAGATAACCCTTGCAGGGCGGTATGGGCGATATTGTCATCATCGGCGGTGGGCTGACAGGCCTGTCTGCGGCGTGGGAACTCGAACGGCTGGGCGTTCCGTACCGGATGATTGAATTAAAGCCGTGGCTGGGCGGGCGCATTCGTACCACCCGCAAAGCGGGCTTTGTGCTGGATGCGGCGCACCTGCTGCTGGAGAAACAGGGGGACTGGCCGTTTTTGCGCGAGCTTGGGCTGGAAGACGCGCTGATCACGATCGGGCGCTCGGACAGGGGGGAGTATGTCCTGTTCCGCGACGGCACGCAGACAGTGGTCGATGTACTGGCGGCGCAAATTACCCAGCCTGTCATGCGCCGCATGGCCGTCAGCAGCGTTGGCTATCTGGAAGGCAGACGGTTCGGCGTCTGTCTGGAAAATGGCCTGCTGCTCGAAACGCGCGGGCTGATCGTCACCGTCCCGGCGCGCCATGCCGGGCATTTGCTGCGTTCGCTGCAACCGGAAGCGGCATACCGCCTGTTCGACTATCGCTATGATTCGGTGGCGCGCGTTTCGCTTGGCTATCGCAAGGAAGATGTCGGCTCGCTGCCCGAAAACCCGCCCGACGACTATCCAATTACCTTCTGGCAGTGTATCGACCATCCGGCGCGCGTGCCGGCGGGACATGTGTTGATACGGGCCGGCGTGCGGCTGGCGGTTGAGGATGAGGTAGCGCCTGAACTGCCGTTGCAGCTTGCGGCGGCCATGCGCTGGCCGCTCAACCCGGTCGTCGAACAGGTGGATTACTGGCCCGAAGCCGATCCGCTGACTCCCCGACAGAGCGGCCACGCCGAAAACATGGCTGTGATTGACCGGTTACTGCCGCCGCAGGTTGCGCTGGTGGGCAGCGACTACGCCGCGATGGACTTCGCGGATCGGGTTGTGCAGGGGCGTGCGGCGGCGCGCCGGGTCGTTGCGGCGCTCGGCTGAACTCGCGAGACGACTCGCGTCGTCTGCCCGGTTTGCGTACACTTCGAAAGTCGATACGGGTCGCCGTTCAGGAGAGCTGCCATGCACAGGCGCTTCGACCGGCTCGGCAACAGTGAGCACAGCGCCTTCCTTCCTCTGGCCTCTGGCCGATATTCACACGATAGCCGGTCGCCTGCGCGGTGGCCGCCCGGCGATATTTCTCCGCACGCGACAGGGTGATTTCAGTTTCACGTTTATGGGCAACAGCGTCGATGAAGTGGCGCTGCTGTTTGAAGCGCTTGATCCATCAGGTGAGAGAGGGCTATATGCCGACGGTTGAAGACGCGATTGCGCTGGCGCTTGAAGCCCACCGGGGACAGGTGGACCGCGCCGGAGAGCCGTATATTCTGCACCCGCTACGTGTGATGGCAGGCCTGAAGACAGATACCGAGCGTATTATCGCCGTGTTGCATGACGTGGTGGAAGACAGTGACCTGACGCTCGATGACCTGCGTGCGCTTGGATATGACGAAACCATCGTCGGTGCGATCGACAGCCTGTCGCGCCGGGAAGGTGAAACCTACGAGGCGTTCATCCAGCGCGTGCGTCAGAACCCGCTCGCCGTGACGGTCAAGCTGGCCGATCTGGCGGATAACATGGATCTGCGTCGCAACCGCCTGCTGCAGGATACGGATCTGGAACGTTTGCAGCGCTATCAGAACGCATGGTGGGAACTCACGAAAGCGTCGAACCCCAATGAGGCGAGTTAGTGGTTGCGAGGATCGAGGAGATGGCGCAGGCCGTCGCCCACCAGATTCAGACCGAACACCGTGAGCGCGATGGCGTAGGCGGGAAAAAACGTCAGCCACGTTTGCTCAAGCTGCTCACGTTCTTCGGCCGAGGCGATGAGCGCGGAAAGATGCAAAAACCTTCGTAAATCTGCAACAGCCTTCATGTTTTTTGACGTTCTAACGTCATTGTTTTGCCCCGGCCACGGGCTATAATGGCATATATTGAGCGCTGTTGATCCGGTGTCGGCCCTGATCGGCATCTTCTTTATCACCCCTGAAGGACGTGGTTCATGACCCGTACATATGATGTGCTCACCATGGGGCGCAGCTCGATTGACCTGTATTCCAACGATGTCGGCGCGCCGTTTGAAGAGATTACCAGCTTTGCCGCCTTGGTCGGTGGCTGCCCGACCAATATCAGCGTTGGCACGCGCCGTCTCGGCCTGAAGTCGGCGCTGCTGACCGCTGTTGGCAACGACCGTGTCGGCGATTTCATCGTGCATTTTCTGAAAAAGGAAGGCGTCGAGACGAAATTCATCCCGACCAAGGAAGGGCGACGCACGAGCGCCGTGTTGCTCGGCATCCAGCCGCCCGACCAATTCCCGCTCATTTACTACCGCGATAACAACGCCGACATCGAATTGACGATTGACGACGTGCTGGCCGCGCCGGTCGCCGATAGCCGCCTACTGCTCATCAGCGGCACGGGGCTGTCGAAAGAGCCGAGCCGCAGCGCGACCCAGTTCGCGGCAGAGTTGGCCAGCAAGAGCGGAACTGACGTCGTGCTCGATATCGACTATCGCCCCGATCAATGGCATGACGAACGCGCTTTCGGCATCACCGTGCGCGTGACACTGCCGCTGTGCGACATCGCCATCGGTACGGAAGATGAGGTCAAGGCGGCGACTGGCGCGGCGACCGGCGAGGATGCGGTTCAAATCCTGCTGCAGAGCGTCCGCAAGGCGGTTGTCTACAAGCGCGGCGGCGACGGTAGCAGCGTGTACCTCAAGGACGGCACGGTCTATCACGTTCCCGCGTTTAAGGTGAACGTGCTCAATGTGCTGGGCGCGGGCGATGCCTTCGCCAGCGGCTTTCTCTATGGCTATCTCAAGGGCTGGGATTGGAAAAAAGCGGCCCGCATGGGCAACGCAACCGGCGCGATTGTGGTGACGCGCCAGGGCTGCGCCAACGACATGCCCTATGAAGAAGAGGCGCTCAGCTTCATCGAGAGCCAGGGCGGTTTCTAGGATATTCTATTCTAAAAGAGGGCCAGCCTGACTTTTCGAGTTGGGCTGGTTCTTTTGATTAGCCATACGACGCCATCTCGTGCGATTTTTCGTTTCCCGATGGTCGTGCGCGTTGGCGCGGCTGTGCTATTCTGGACAGGGCGAAACTGATTTTCTTTTATATTTTATAAGGGATTAGACAACGATGACGCTCAGAGTAGGTTTAATCGGCGCGGGCAAGGTGGTGAGCTATGGCCACTGGCCTGCCATCACGGCGTTGGACGATGTCGAACTGGTTGCGCTGGCGGACGTGACCGAGGCGCGGCGCAAAATCGGTCAGGAATGGTTCCAGCTTCCCGATCATTCGGTCTATTCCGACTACAGCGAAATTCTGAAGCGTGACGACATCGAGGCGGTGTGCGTGGCCGTGCCGCAGGCGTTCCGGCGCGAGATTGTGCTCGACGCCTTTTCCGCCGGAAAGCATGTACTGTGTGAAAAGCCGATTGCAGTCACACCCGCGATTGCGGCGGAACTGGTGCAGGCCGCGCGCGACGCCGGGCTGGTCTTTGGCATCGTTCACAACTATCTGTTCTTTCCAGAATACATCAAGATCAAGGAACTGCTGCAGGCAGGCGTGATCGGCGATCTGCGCGTGGCGACGCTGCACTTTCTGGGTGTGATTGACTACCCCGGCGCGGCGGAATATCGCGATATGTGGCGTCATGGCATGGAGGCCGGTGGCGGCGTGCTGACGGACATGATCCATGCCGTTTATCTGGCCGAGTGGCTGTATGACGCGCCTGCCGATCAGGTGATGGCGTTCGTCGACGCGCCGCGTTACCGCGCCAGAAGGCCAGTGGTCGAAGATCTGGCGCTGGTGCAGGCGGCGTTCCCGACCGGCTACGCTGCCATCCACATGGGCTGGGGCGAAGGCGTCGGCGGCGTGGATCTATCGGGCAGCGCCGGACACCTGCGTATGCGCTACGAACGCTATCACACGAGCGGCTTCAACCGCCCCGCCGAACTCTATACGGTCGATAGCGCCTGGAACCGGCAGGATCATGCGCTTGATAACCTGCCGGAGCATATGCAGAACATCGCGCGCTCGTTCACGCGCCTGTGGGCCGACTTCCGCGACGCCATCCGCGAGAAACGGCAGCCGGTCGCGCCCGCCGAGATGGGGCAGCGCGCGCTGGAACTGACGCTAGGCGCGTATCTTTCTGCCGTGACGGGCTGCGTAGTCGAGCTGCCGCTGAACCCCGCGAGCCCGGTTTACCAGAAGGGCATCGACGGGCTGGCAGATGTCGATGTCTGGCCGAAGAGCCGCACGCGGGAAGCTGGACTGTTCGGCGTGCTATAGGCTGATTGCTGGCGGCTGGCGCGGCGCGTTCGCCGTGCAATGTGAATCGAACGTTCGTTCTGAAACTGAGATTTGCATGAGTCCATAGAACAGTGTTATCACAAGGGCATTGTCCCCGCTGCTGAGCAAGGATTGTCAATGGATGCCAACGCAGGCGACCCGACCGACAGACTCTTTCTCGACCGTAGTACGGATATCGTGCAAACGGTAGAGAAGCTGATCGCGAATAACCGGGTCGACGCGCTGCACACGCTGGCCACCGCGCTGGATGCGGAGGTTGAGGATTTGCGAATCCGCCTCAACCGGGCGGAGTTTGCTCTGCAGCATGTCATTTTTACGCTGGCCGAAACCCGGGGCGAGGCGTATGTCGAAACGCTCCTGCGCCTGCTGCCGAACCGCCCCTTTCTTTATCACCGGCTGCGCGCACTCGTCTCGGCCATGGCCAGCCATCAAGACCCTGACATGCTGCTCCAGATCGTGGCCCGCTATCTGGACAGCAACGAGTATCGCCAGTCGGTCGGCGAATATTTCCATATCGAACTGATGAGCCTGCTGGTTCACGAGATGATCGTGCACGGCGTCAACGTGCTCAGCACGCCTTCGGTGATGCTGTTGCACAACAAAATGCGCGGGCGGCGTCATCCGCTCGCCTGGCTGCCGATGTTTCTGACCGATCTGGAAGATCGCCTGCTCGATTATTTACCCGAGGCGAACCAGCGCGCGGCTTTTACCCTGCCACCTGTGCCACCGTCCATGGTCGCGCCGCTCGAAGAGGTCCCCTCGGTCGTGCAGCCGATGCTGCCGCTGGGCCTGCCGCCGGTCGATGCGCCGCTGCCGGCGATCAAGGAAACCACACGCACCTACACCAGCGAGCGCATGCGCGTAGCGGTGGCCCACTGGTACAACATGGAAGCGCGCAGTTTCGCCTTCGATGCGCCATTGCCCGCGCATGCCGTCACACCGCGCTTGCTGCTGGCGTTGGGGCTGGAATGCCTTGAGGGCGTGACCGAGGACAGCATTCGGGTGGTTCCCGTCCGGCCCAATATCGTGCTGGCGCGGCTGTTCACGATTGCGGCGACGGGCGGCCCGCACGAAGGCTACGAGCGCGCCTACGGGCGTCTGCATGCCTGGCAAAGTCTGGCGGCGCTGGCTGGGGCCGCGCCCGATGAGCAAATTGGCCCGGTGACTGAGCGTGTCAAAGCCGGGCGCTGGTTCCATTTCGAAGCGCCGGCGGACTGGTTTCATCAGGCTGGATGGGACATCGGGATCGCGGTCCTGCGCCCCGATGGGCTGTCGCTGGCCATCCTCGCCGCCACGGCGACCGACTAGAAAGCAGTTTCATGAACCCACAATGGCTGAACTGGGCGCAGCGTTTGCAGGCGCTGGCTCAGACAGGGCTGGCTTTCGCCAAAGACCCGTTTGATATCGAACGTTACCAGCAGATCCAGACCATCGCCGCCGAGATGCTGGCGGCGGGTAGCGGCCAGACGGTCGAAGCGATCATGGAACTGCTGGACAAACAGGCCGGCTATGCCACGCCGAAGGTCGATGTGCGCGGCGTCGTCTTTCGCGACGACCGGGTGCTGCTGGTGCGCGAAAAGCTGGACAACGGGCGCTGGACGCTGCCGGGCGGCTGGGCCGACGTCGGCGAGTCGCACGCGCAGGCCGTTGAGCGCGAGATTCAGGAGGAGGCCGGCTATCAGGCGCGCGCGGTCAAGCTG
>QGUR01000465.1 GCA_003242205.1 Chloroflexota bacterium
TGCACGCCCGAGCTGTGGAAACAAAGTTGTGGGCTTGTGTTCAGTCCAACCCGGGCGTGGCCCCTTTATTGGTCCCCCCGCCGGGTCTCCCCTTGCGGGAAGTTGGCCTCGAAGAGCCGCGCGGCCTCGTTTTGCTCAGCGTCGCGCCCGCCGATCATCCCGACGCCGAGTCGTGGTATCCCACCAAGTTTTTTGACCTGCGTAATGGCGTGCGCGCCGACCAAACACCGGCTTAGGACAAAATCTTATATTTCGTTGACGTACCTCTAAGACGAATCATATGCCCTCGTGTTACGGTTAAGATGACAACAAGGGCTTGAGTGGAGGTGTATCATGAGTAACGGCATTATTCGCTGGAACCCGATACGCGAAATGGCGGCGATGCAGAATATGATGGATCGGTTCTTCGAGGAATGGCGGCCATTTTTTGACGACGCTCGCAGCCTTAGCATGGGTAACCTCGCCATCGACCTCGATGAAGAGGACGATCAGTACATCGTCACCACCGAGCTTCCGGGCGTCAAGCCTGATGACATCAACGTGCGTCAGGAAGGCGACTATCTGGTCATCGAAGCGGAAGTCCGCGACCAGAGCGAGCACGAGCAGAGCGATGGCAAGCGCCGTTCGCTGGTGAAGGAACGCCGTTATGGCCGGTTCGGCCGCCGGCTGCGCCTGCCACAGGCTGTCGACTTTGAAAAGGCCGAGGCGACCTATCAGGATGGCGTGCTGACGCTGCGGCTGCCCAAGTCCGCGGAAACCCAGCCGCGTACCATCCCGGTGCGAACCGCCACAAGCTAAAACAGGAACTAAGGATGCAAACAGGGCGCGTAACACACGCGCCCTGTTTTGTTTTGGGGCTGAGCGCGCCTGCAACAATGGCCGTTGCAGCGCGAGAACCGATGCATTAAAGTTGTTCGCTGCGCTACGCCAGCACCGGTTTCGATGCGACGACTTTTTCTTCCCCTCAGCGTACTCATCCTGTTGGTTGCCGCCTTCCTTCGATTGTGGGCGCTCCATACCTATCCGCCCGGCCCGCATTACGATGAAGCCGTGTATTTGCTGATTACGCGCAGCATCGCGTTCGGCGGCGCAAGGCCGTTTCCAATTGTCGAGGCCTATCAGGGGCGCGAAGTCCTGTATATGTACCTCAACGCGCCGCTGCTGCATCTCTGGGGCGATGGCATATTCACGCTTCAGGTGAGCAGCGCGCTGCTTAATCTGCTGACGATAGCGGCCTCGATAGGGCTTGGGCGGGCGATGTTCTCCGGGCTGCGCGGGGTGCTGGCCGGCCTGATTATCGGGTTGATGATGGCGCTGTCGTTCCCGCATATCTGGCTGGCGCGGCAGGCATTTCGCGCGGTTACGCTGCCATTCTGTCAGGCGCTGGCCCTCTATTTTCTCTGGCGCGGTTTGATCGCTCGAAAGCGGGCATGGCTCTTGCTGGCTGCCGGCGGTTTGTTTGCCGGGCTGGCGCTTTACACCTACATGGCGTCGCGGCTGTTTCCGCTTTGGCTGGCGCTTGGCGGGGTGGCCCTGCTGGTCATGGATCAGGCGCGGCGTGGCCTGCGATTGCGACAGGGGCTGATCTTTTTCGGCGTGTTGTGCGTTGTCGCGCTGCCGATGGCGGTCTACGCCGTTCAGAAGCCGGATATTTTTCTTGGGCGGCTGGAGGAAGTGACGCAGCCGGAGCGATCGGTTTCGCTCGGCCAAAGCATTTTGCTTCACGCCCGTATGTTCTTCATCGAGGGCGATCCCTATCTCCGCTATAACATTCCGGGCAGGCCCTATTTCTCTCCCATAGAAGGTGTTTTCCTGCTGGTTGGGCTGGCTGTGGCGGCGGCGCGATTGCTGCGCCCCGGCCCGGCGGTGGAACGGGCTGCCTGCGCTCTGGGGCTTCTGGCCCCTCTGATGACCATTCCAAGCGTGATCTCGGTCGGCGGGTTTCCGCCCAGCCACATGCGCTCGCTCGGCATGACGCCGCTCATTTTCGTCGTGACGGCGCTCGGCGCGGCAACGGTCATCGAGTGGCTGGCGGCCCGGTGGCGACCGCGACGTGTGTACCGCCTCGTGATGGCAGCTATGCCGCCAGTGCTGCTGGCAGGCGCTCTGGCGGTCGGAAGCGAGTATTTTTCATGGGCCGGGCGGGCGGACGTATTCTACGAAACGGACGCCGACCTGGCCGTAGCGGCCCGGTGGGCCCGGACGGAAATCGACGACGAAACGCTGATCTATGTGGCGGCGCGAGACCGGGGCCATCCAACGTTTATGATCGATGGGCCGCCGGGCGTTACCTGGTTGGGGACGGACAGCCTGTTTCGCCCACCGCCCGGTGTGACCGGACTTGCGATTTTTCCGCGCAGCGCGCCGCCTGCGAGCTGGCTGCCCTGGCTTGAGTCCAGGCGCATCGAAGGGCTGCCTCTGGGGCCGGATGGGCGCACGGCATTCGAGGCGTTCCGCCTGTCTGGAGACATGGCGCTGCCGGAATTTGAATTTTCGCCTGATGGCCGGGTCGCCAACCGTTTTCTTTCATGGATCGGAACGCAAACGGAGCCAATCGTCGCTGGAACATCGGGCGACGTTATCAGCGCGGGGGGCGGGAGGGCCCCCCCCGAGGCCCGGGACGTAACCCCAATTTTG
>QGUR01000156.1 GCA_003242205.1 Chloroflexota bacterium
CCAGCACCTTGCGGCGATACTTCGGGCAGAAAACAACGTGGTACGTGCACGAATACACCACGTTATTGTTGCTCTTGAATTCGCGTTGCTTAGCCATAACCCCATTATGTAGCAGGAGGCTATCTAATGCAACAAGCGTTCGGTTTTCAGAGGGGGCAGCGCTTCATCCCCATAGCTAAAGCTGGGGGCTTTCGCGCTGTATTTTGTGGTAATGACTGCTGGTAGTGACGGATGGCGCATTTGCAGGCGGAGGTAAGGGGCTATAATAGAGGCATTCGCCGCTTTTCTGACGAGCCGGTTGGTGCTCTATATCCCCCGAAGAAGGTTTCAAAGAAATATGACATCACCTGTCCGCGTTGCAATTGTTGGCGCCGGCGGCATGGCGTTGGGGCATATCCGTCGCATGCTGCAGCAGCAGGACACGACGCAGATCACTGTGTTGTGTGAACCATCACCGCTGGCCTATACACTGGCCTGCGAGGTATTCAAAGAGGCCGGCGTGGAAGCGCCGCCAAACGAACCTGATCTGGCAAAACTACTGGCCGAGCGCGGCGACGAACTGGACGCCGCGCTCATTATTACGCCACACGCGCTGCACCACGATCAGGCGACCATGTGTCTGGAAGCCGGACTGGACGTTCTGCTTGAAAAGCCTATGGTCTGCACGGCAGAGGAAGCGCGGAGCCTGATCCAAACGCGCGACCGGACGGGCCGGCTACTCGTCGTCGCCTTTCAGGGCAGCCTGTCGCCGCAAATCCGCCGTGCCAGCGAAATGCTGCGGAGCGGCGAGCTTGGCGACCTGCTTTCCATCAGCGGCACGGTCTGGCAAAACTGGGGCCCGAATACAGTCAACACCTGGCGGCAGATGCCGGAACTTTCCGGCGGCGGATTCCTGTTCGATACCGGAGCGCACATGCTGAACACGGTAGCCGATCTGGCCGGTGAAGATTTTGTCGAGGTGGCCGCCTGGCTCGACCGGCGCAATCGCCCTGTAGAGGTGCTGGCGGCGGTCATGGGGCGTCTGGCTTCCGGTGCGGTCGTGACCATCAACGCCTGTGGCGAAACCATCCCGTCGTGCGCCTCGGACATTCGCGTTTTCTGCACGCGGGCCATTCTGCGGACCGGGCAGTGGGGCGAGCGGCTGGAAATTCAGCGCTACGGGCGCAAGAATCTGCGTCCCGTGCCGGTTCCGGCGTCGATGGGCGTATGGGAACAATTCCTGAGCGTGCGAAACGGGTTTATTCCCAATCCGTCGCCGCCGGAGGTTGGCCTGCGTATGGCGTACCTGTGGGACGCGATAAAGGAATCCGCGGCGCTGAACGGGATGCCCGTGCAGTGCCGCCTGCAGACGGTTGAGGAGACGGTTATCCATGACTGATGCAATACGTGTGACGGTTTGGAACGAATTTCGTCACGAAAAGCAGGACCCGAAGATAGGGGCCATCTACCCGGACGGCATTCACGGCGCGATTGCTAATCACCTGCGCGGGCAGGGCATGACCGTACGGACGGCGACGTTGGACGAGCCTGAACATGGCCTGACCGAAGATGTGCTGGCGCAGACTGACGTGTTGACGTGGTGGGGCCACATCGCGCATGACGAGGTGGAGGACAGGATCGTTGATCGCGTGCAGCAGCGCGTGCTGGAAGGCATGGGGCTGATCGTGCTGCATTCGGGCCATTTCTCCAAAATCTTCAAGCGGTTGATGGGCACGACCTGCAACCTGAAATGGCGCGAGGCGGGTGAGAAGGAACGGGTCTGGGTGGTGGAGCCGGGGCATCCCATTGCTGCCGGACTGGGCCCCTATTTCGAAGTGCCGCAATCCGAGATGTACGGCGAACGCTTTGACATCCCCGCGCCGGATACGCTGGTCTTTGTCAGTTGGTTTCAGGGCGGCGAAGTCTTCCGCAGTGGCTGCTGCTTCCTTCGCGGGGCGGGCCGCATCTTCTATTTCAGCCCTGGCCACGAAACGCATCCAATTTACCATCAGCCGGAAATTCAGCGCGTTATCACCAACGCCGTGCGCTGGGCCGCTCCGGTGGGCGGGCCGCAGATCACGTTTGGCAACGTGCCGGAATTCATGCGTTAGCGCGTATCTACATGGCGCGGGCCGGCTGGCGATGAGCGAACTTGCCCAAAGCGCCCGCGCCAGACAGCGTGTTTAAGAAGACACAGCGGCTGCTCTCACCTATGAGCAGCCGCTGTTCCATTCAATGCACATCAATGCACAATTGTGTGTCGCCTTACAGCGACGGATTAGCCTGAACGAGTACCAGCAAGCCGGGTTCGAAAATGGTGGCGCAGGTATAGCCGGGATATGCGGCGATGCTATGGCTGCTGATGACCTCGGCGATCCGGGGCGCGCGGCTGGCGGCCAGCCAGATCAGCGTGCCTTCGCCACGCAGGCAGAAGACCACACCGCCATCAAAGTAATTCAATCCGCTGGTGGTGAAGATGTCTATCGCCTGCCACACGCCCAGATCGAGCACACCCTGAACGCCGATGTTGCCGGCATGATACAGGTCGTTGCCACGCCACTGCGCTGGTTGGCCGTTCTGGTACAGCACGCGGACATGAATGCTGTCCAGCCATTGTTCAGGCACAAAGGTGCGAACGGTATCGTCGTCGGTCAGGTTGACATCTTCGGCGTGGGGAGACGCAGGTGGTGGTGGAAAATTGGGCGTTGGGCTGGCGGTTGGCTGCGGCATGCCCGGCGCATTGACGACCGTAAGGGTAAAGGTTTGCATGGCATCCGGCGCAACCTTATTGCTGGCAATCACATCAATCGTATAGTTACCTGCTGTTATTGGCGTGCCGAAGAGGGTGTCGCCCAAAAGGGTGATTTCCGGCGGCAGGTTCGCATTGGCGTAGCTCAGGGTCGGGGCGGGATCGCCCGTCGCGGTGAATGTGTGTGTGAAGGGCGTACCGGCTGTCACTATCGCTGTCGGCGAGCTGGTGATGGCAGGCGGTGATCCAGTTGTGATTTCCAGCGACCAACCGCCATTGATAATGCCTGAGTCGCCGGGAGTGTCATCCTGAACATAAAGGCTCCAGATTCCATTTGGATCTGTGCCGTTAAATATATCCAGCGTGGACACATAGGGGCCCGGAGGTGCTGGAGGGACGGCGTCGGGAGTACTGGCGCCTGGGTAATCTGTCGGTAAATAAACTCCAGTTTGCAATGGGCCCTCATCTGACAGCAAGTTAACAGACGACTGGTCAAATGTCAGCGTAATGTTGTTAACCACGTTGGTCTCGCCACCGCCACCAGCATCGGACATGAGCAAGACGCTCTGTCCCCCCGGCCCCACGAGCAGAATGTCTACATCGTCGGGCCACGTGTGGCTGAATCCGTGCAGTGTGACGTTCACGTCAACAATCGTGCCTGTCAGGCCTCTCACCTCAATGTTAGAAGGATGTGGATTCGCGGGGCGAGGATCTTCGGCTACTAACCGATCCAGAATTTGAATGGGTGTTGCGTTAGAGAAGGTCTGCGTCTCAGCCAGCACGGAAGGGGGAAATAGAGGGGTGCAAACGATAATGGTTGCTAATACAAGAATGAATGTAGCGAGAAAAGATTGCCGCATGTTTCTTCCCTCAAGCATAAAGCCGGGCATTTATAGTTACATTCTATCGCCTGAATCGAAACAGTTGATTTAGGTTGAGAAGTGGGGTCTGCGGGGAAGCCCAGCTTGTTGAGCTACGACCTTTTCGACTTATGCCCCCGTGGGGAGCAGCCCTGCCGCGATCAGGAGCAGGACGACGACGCCCGCCGCAATACGATAGTATGCGAACGGCACAAAATTATGCCGGGCCACATAGCGAAGCAGCCAGCGAATCGCGATCCATGCCACCACCGCCGAGACGAGAGCGCCCATTAGCAGATAGGCCAGTTCGGTGGGTTGGATGCTGTCCCACATACTGACTAGTTCATAAACCGTCGCGCCGCCGAGAATGGGAATGGCAAGCAGAAATGAAAATTCCGTCGCTGCTGTCCGGCTCATGCCTGCGCTCATGCCGCCGATAATCGTTGCTGCCGAGCGTGATACGCCGGGAATGAGCGCGAACATCTGCGCCACGCCGACGACCAGCGCCTGCCGCCATGTAATCCCTTCCACCAAAGCAGGCTTTTCCCGCGCCTCTACGGTTTCCGGCAGGGCGCGCCGCCGTCGCTCGACCCACAGGATGACAACGCCGCCGGCAATCAGCGTGATGGCGACGGTCAGCGGCGAGAACAGGGTGTCTTTAATCCACTGGCGGGTGTTCATACCCAGTAGCGCGAACGGCACGAAAGCGATAGCGACGCACATCCATAGTTCCCGTACCAGCGGGTTGGTGCGCACCTGGCGCAGTTGGTGCAGCAGATCGTCGGCATATAAAGCCAGCACCGCAAACACAGCGCCGATCTGAATGAAAATCTCGAACGTCCCGTCTATGCCGCCGTTGAAGTCGAGCAGGGATGAGGTGATGATCAGGTGGCCGGTGGAAGAAATCGGTAGAAATTCCGAAATACCTTCGACCACACCCAGAATAATGACTTTGATCCACTCGGACAACTCATCTGCTCCTTGGCTGCAGCGCGGAATTCAGGGAGTGGTTCTGAATGTGAGGCCGCGCCAGTGCGGCGGCAAGAACCATCTGGCGCGGCGGACACATCATAATTTCGCCCCGGCAGACTGTCAACTCGAAGCCTCGCCTGCACGACGGTGATAGACGCACCCTTCTGGCTGTTGCAAGCTGTGTGGCTTCTTCAATACGCCCATGACGGCCTTATCCGGCGTTACAATGCAATTCGGTGCTGCGACCGATTTAATACCATCGTAGCGATCGTTCTAGCTGTTGCATATAGTTCGGAAGGCACAATTGGCTGGGAGTTTTCAGCGTTGTCTTGTTGGAAGTAAGACGCGTTTGCGTGCCGCCGCGACCCGGCGTTGCGAGTGACAGCCTCAGGCAGTCCGTTTTCGCCGTTTCAGTCGCCCGGATTCTGCCTGAATGGAGCGCGATTGTTGTCTTGTCACTACGCCTAAAATATGCTAGAATGCGAGTCGTCTGAGGCGAAAGTGGGCAACCCCCACTTTTTTTAAACCAAACGCCTGTGATGCCGGGTGACGGTGCGCCGCGTTGGCGGCACATAAACCCTGGCGGCGCCGACCACCCTGTATCCCCCTCGGTTCCTTATGGGAGTAAAAGCCAAGTCCAATGAGAAGTGAGTTTGAAGTCGCCTTCAATGAGATAGCGGAGCTGCGCTCGCTACCGCGCGACATCGTGCTTGAGGCACTCAGCACGGCGCTCGTCTCCGCCTACAAGCGTGATGCGGGTGTTGGGTCGTCGCAGCGCGTTGAAGCGACCATTGACCCGGTGACCGGCCGCGCTCGGATTCTGGTTGAAAAGGAAGTCGTCGAGTCGGTCATGGACAGCCGCACCGAAGTGACGCTGGAAAAAGCGCGTTATTACGACCCCGAAGCGAACCTGGGCGATACGGTCATGGTTCAGGTCGAGGGTACGACCAAGAAATTCGGTCGTATTGCCGCGCAGACAGCCAAACAGGTCATCCTGCAGAAAATTCGCGAGGCCGAGCGCACGGCTCTCTATGAAGAGTTTTCGGCCAAAGAGGGCGAGGTCATGACCGGCGTTGTTCAGAGCGTCAACCAGAACATGGTTACCGTGATGCTCAACAACAAAGCCGAGGCCATTCTACCTCGTGCCCAGCAGATTCCCGGCGAGCGCTACAAGCCGCACGACAAAGTGCGCGTGTATTTGCTCGAAGTCAAACGCAGTAGCCGCGGCCCGCAGATCATCGTCAGCCGCAGCCACCGCAATATGCTTCGCCGGCTGCTTGAATACGAAGTGCCGGAAATTTACAACGGGCAGGTCGAAATCAAGAGCATCGCGCGTGAGGCCGGCTATCGTTCCAAGGTCGCCGTCGCGGCCCTTCAGGAAGGTGTGGACCCGGTTGGGGCATGCGTTGGCATGCGCGGTATCCGCATCCAGAACATCGTTAAAGAGCTGCACGAAGAGAAGATCGACGTTATCGAGTGGAACCCCAACCAGGAGATCTTCATCAGTAAGGCGCTCAGCCCGGCCCGCGTGAGCGGGGTTTATCTCGAAGACGATCCGGACACCGGCCGCACGGCTGTGGTGATCGTGCCGGACGACCAACTGTCGCTGGCAATTGGTCGTGAAGGCCAGAATGCGCGCCTGGCGGCCAAGCTGACCGGCTGGCGTATCGACATTAAGAGCGTGGCCGAAGCCGTTCAGGAAGCGCTCGATAACCTGGACTCGCCGCTGTTGGCCGACCTGCAAACGACGCAGCCGGAAATGATCGCCGAAGTGCGGCGCATCATGGACAAGCGCGCCAACAACCGCGCGGTCATGCCGGAAGAGTTCACCCTGCTCGGCAAATTTGCCGACCTTGTCCAGCGCCGCATTATGGCCCAGCGTGAGGCCGCGCGTCAGAAGCGGCTGGCCGAAATCGATGCTGTCCGGCAGACGCTGCCACAGGCCGCGTTCCAGATGCCGGTCGACGTGCTCGACGTTTCCGATGAGATCAAGGAAGCGCTCCAGCCACTGGGCAATGTCGGCGAGATCATGTTGCGGTTCCTGATCGACGAGCGCCGGCTGCGTAATCTGCTGCACGAAGCGCCGTCCGGTGCGTTGGAAGAACTACGCGACGCGCTGGATCGCCTTGTTGTGCCGGAATTCATCGAGGAAAAGGCAGGGGATAAGGCGGCTGAAGCCGGCGCACAAGAGGAAACGCAAGCTGCGCTGGAAGCCGAGCAACCTGCCGAGGCCAGTGAAGCGCTCGAAGCGCCGGAGGTTGCCTTTGGCGACGAAGTTCTGCCGCTGCCCGACAAGCGTGTAAAGGAAACCGCGCCTGTCGCCGGCGTCGAACCGCTGATCGACGATCTGATCTTCGATGAAGAAGATGACGTTGATGTTATCGAAACGAAGGTCAGCAAGGGCGGCAAGAAGAGCAAGAAGAAAGAGCGCTTGCAGCGTCGCCAGATCATCTATGATGAGGATCTGGGCGAGATGGTGGTGAAACGCCGTCGCAAGGGCAGCCGCAAGGGCGGCAGCGCCTGGGATGAATGGGAAGAATAGCGGCTCATGAAAGAGCAGCTTGCACAGCGTCGTAAGCACGTTCCGACGCGCACCTGCGTAGCCTGTCGCAGTAAGGCCGGCAAACGCGCGTTGGTGCGCCTGGTGCGAACTGAAAACGGTGTTTTCGTCGATCCGTCGGGCAAGATGAACGGGCGCGGCGCTTATCTGTGTGAGCAAGAGAGTTGCTGGCAACGTGCCCTAACGACCGATGTTTTAGACAAAGCATTGCGTGTAACGTTGACCGCAGAAGATCGTGAACGCCTGAAAATGGCGAAACCGTTGCCATGACGCGCAAACGGTATCTGAATTTTAGTATTTGGGCAGCGTCGGGTGAGGTAGGAATGGGTTCATAGCAACCTGCTTCTACCTGGCCCATCCTGCCCTGTATGGGAGGAATGTATGGCTCAGGAGAAGCAGGTTGTTCTCGTACCCGACTATCTCACTGTTCGGGAACTTGCCGAACTGATTGATGCCAGTCCAATCGAAGTGATGAAACGCCTGATTGCCAACGGCGTCATGGCGTCCATCAACCAGCAGATCGACTACGACACTGCTGCGATTGTCATCGAGGAAATGGGCTTTGAAGCCCAGTCTGCGACAGCCATTGCTGCCGCGCAAGAAAAGGCCGAACGCGCCGAAACGGCGCAGACATGGCGCAAAATGTATGCCGCCGAACGGCCTGAAGATCTGGTGCCGCGCCCGCCGATTGTGACCATCCTCGGTCACGTTGACCACGGCAAAACCACACTGTTAGACACCATTCGCAAGACCAAGGTCGCTGAAAGTGAAGCCGGCGGCATCACCCAGCACATCGGCGCATACCGCGCGATGCACAATGGCCGCCAGATCACGTTCCTTGACACGCCCGGCCATGAGGCTTTTACGGCAATGCGCGCGCGTGGCGCGCAAGGCGCCGACATTGCCATTCTGGTCGTCGCGGCGGACGATGGCGTCATGCCAACGACCCGCGAGGCGATCAACCATGCTCGTGCGGCCAACGTGCCGATTGTCGTCGCCATTACCAAGATTGACAGGCGAAATGCCAATGTCGAGCGTGTAAAGCAGGAACTGGCCGATCTTGGCCTCGTGCCGGACGACTGGGACGGTGACGTGATGATGGTTCCGGTGTCTGCGCCAATGGGCGAGGGCATTGAAGACCTGCTCGAGGCGGTGCTGCTGGTCGCCGACGACAGCGAGATTGTCGCCAATCCGAAGGCCAGCCCGGCGGGTATGGTCATCGAAGCGGCGATCGACCGCAGCCGCGGCGCGATGGCGACATTGCTGGTTCTGAACGGCACGCTGCAACTTGGCGATGTCATCGTGGCCGGCCTTGCTCAGGGCCGTATCAAAGCCATGTTCGACGAAAACGGTAAGCCGGTTAAGAAGGCCGGGCCTTCCATGCCGGTCGCCGTGCTCGGCCTCGATAGCCTGCCGGAGCCGGGCGATACCTTTGAGAAGGTCGCAAACGAAAAGGTTGCCCGCGCGCTGGTGGCTGAACGACGCGAAGCCAGCGCCGCTGCCCGCAGCCAGCCGAGCCGCGCGGCTGTCACGCTCGAAGACCTGTTCTCGCAGGTGCGTCAGGGCGAAACCAAGGAACTCAACATTGTCCTGAAGGTCGATGTTCAGGGGACGCTGCAGCCGATTGTTGACTCGCTGAAGCAACTGGCGTCGAAGAACAGTGAAGGCATCGGCGTCAACATCCTCATGGCTGAGACCGGCAACATTAGCGAAAGCGATGTTATGCTGGCGAGCGCGTCGAATGCCATTGTCATTGGCTTTAACGTCAGCGTCGACACTGCTGCCCGCCGGTCCGCCGAATCGCAGGGCGTCGAAATCCGCCTGTACGACGTCATTTACAAGCTGCTGGAAGACGTCGAGATGGCGCTCGAAGGCTTGCTTGAACCGGTCTATAACGAGCGGGTGATCGGTGTGGCTGAGGTGCGTCAGGTCATTCGCATTTCCAAAGTCGGTAACGTCGCTGGCTGTTTCATCCGTGAAGGAGAAGCCCGCCGCAACGCGCGTGCGCGCCTGCGTCGTAACGGTGAGCTGATCGTGGAAAACACGACCGTTGCGTCGCTCAAGCGTTTCAACGAGGACGTGCGCGAGGTGCGAACCGGCTTTGAATGCGGCATTTCGCTGAGCAACGTCAGCGATTATCAGGTTGGCGACCTGATTGAGTTCTTCGTTATCGAGCGCGTGAGCTAAGCTCTAACGCTCATCCCCGATCCCTCGCTGAACGAGGACTTCGTTTGCAGCGAGGAGTTAGGGATGAGCGCGCGCGTTGTTCCAGTCAGGAGGCGACCCATGAGTATCAAACAGGTCCGAATGGCGGGCCGCATCCGGACGATTCTGAGCGAGTTGCTGCTGCGCGAAGTGTCTGACCCGCGTTTGCAGGGCATTACCGTTACGGATGTTGAACTGGACCCGGAATTGCAATACGCGCGGGTGTATGTCAATGCTCTAGGCGACGAGAGCCGGCAGGCAGAAGTGATGGCCGGGTTGGAACGCGCGAAAGGTTTCCTGCGTCGTGAGGTGGGTAGCCGCGTGCGTCTGCGTAAGACGCCGGAACTGCATTTCTACTGGGATGCCAGTCTCGCTCGTGGGGAACGCATCCACGAAATTCTCTCGAGTCTCGACATTCCTCCGGAAGAATAGACGAATGACGAACAACCTCAACTGGCAGGGGGCGAGCGACGCCATCAACAATGCCGGCACGATCTTGTTGGTGACCCATATCGATCCCGACGGCGACGCGATTGGATCGCTGCTTGGGCTGGCGAACGCTCTACGGGCGCGTGGAAAAACGGTCGATGCCGTCGTCGATGGCGGCGTACCGGCCTCTCTCCAATTCCTGCCCGGTGCGGAGACGGTTCTCTCATCGCTTACACAGGGCGAGTGGGACGTCATGGTTTCGCTTGATTCGAGCGACGAGCCGCGCACGGGTGAAGCAGGCGTGTATGGGCGGGCGCATAGCCGTCTGGTGATCAATGTCGATCACCATCCGACCAATACAGGCTTTGGCGACCTGCATCTCGTCATGCCGGAAGCCGTCTCGACCACCGAAATCGTCTTGGCGTGGCTGCGCCACATGGGGCAGGAAATTACGCCGGACATCGCTCGCCCGCTGCTGACCGGGCTGGTCACGGATACGCGCGGTTTCCGCACGAGCAATGTGCGCGCTTCGACGCTTGGGGAAGCGCAGCGCCTGATGGAAGCGGGTGCTTCGCTGACCGAAGTGACGCGCAGGGTTGTGTATACCAACCCAACCAAATTATTGA
>QGUR01000002.1 GCA_003242205.1 Chloroflexota bacterium
AAACTTTCGTGTCCGGAAAGGGCTGGTTGTCTGGAAACTTTTCGGGCGTACTTTGCACGATTGGGGTCGCTAACGCGACACTGTAGTAAGCTCCGTTATCGTGACAAGCGACATTACCTTGGATTCCCTGTATTTTACAAAGCTCGCTTAGCAACCGTTGGAACCCAAAAACGAGCAAATTATCAGCAAAGGTGTTGCTGGCTTTGTCGATGTAGAAGGAAGTCGGGCTATTCATCGATATGGCCTTACACTAGTCGCCTAGAATACGGAAGAAATCATATTTTCACTGTAAGCCTCTTTACCGATTCTTGTCAAGAAACGAGCGTTAATTGCCCACTCATGGTAGAATGCTATCAAATTGCGGTAACGACCGTACTGAAACTATACAAGGCGTCTAGTCGGGAAAATACGACCCGCGTAGGGTTCATAGAGACTTTCTCCCAGCGCCTCTTCCCGTTCCGATTTGGTCAGCGCGGCGCAATGCTCGCACGATTAGTAGATATGCCCAATAGGCAGCGATGTCCTCATCCAAAGGGTCATCGCTGAGATCTATGACCAGTTCATGCCAGGCATCTGCGTGACTTTCGACGGGGTTATGGATTCCGTCGAAATGCAGCACTGAGAGGTCAACTTCAAAATGAGCCTTTTGAAGCGTCTCGATCACATGTTGCTGCGCGTTTTTGATTAGTTGAAATGACTTGTTGTCAGCCGAATAAGGTGAATGGTGTCGGGCAATGGCGCTGTAAACCGCCCGCGCGAGTGGCGCAGTGTCAAATAGCATCTCTAGGACGGGCAGGGATGCTAACGCACTTTCGACAGCGTGCGGCGGGCGCGCTTTCATTGCGCGTTCTAGTTCATAATGTTCATCTTCGAAGAGGTCGGTATGCGCGTAAGCTTGGCCTGCTTCCACTGGCCGCCCGATGCGCTTTTGATATTCGCTCACCCATCCCTGCCAGCCTTTACTTAACTTTCCGACGTCATGCAGCAATACCGCAATCCGTGCAGCACGCTCGATACTACCTGCCTGCCACCCTAGGCACGCTTCCAGACGCGTTGCAGCGTTCGCCATTTCTTCCCACGAGCCGTTGTCTTCAAAGGCAGCCTGGTATACCTGAGCGATGTGATCTTCATAGGTTTCCAAGCAATAGGTGAAGCGTTGGCCTTCCTGCCGTGCCTCACGCTGGGGAAGCTTCGCTTCCCAGTGATTCGGGTCATCGAGATCGGTTGGTATATTCGGTAGAAAACCGAGTATATGGTCATAGCTCGCCAGCGCTGGGTGAACGACCACCAATGAGGCCCCCCATAGATCATCCGCTGTGCGCGCTTTCAACCAGCCATAGCGAGACCGGTTGAGTTCCTCAGCATCTGGGTCCGAGTCCGTCACCAGATACATGACTTTCCAATGTGTGTCCGTATTTTCATTGAGCCAATTCAGTGCGTATTTCTTCAGAGTTCCGGGATGAACGCCAAAGGCTGGCGCGTCAAATGGCGAGTCGAGAAGCGTATCCGGAACACTAGAGATGGTTACACGCTGTTGAAAGACATCGCGTACCAACTGCTGAACATGGGCCGACTGGGTGTCATTTCGCATAACCGCAAACATATTGCGGCGATGTTCATAACTATTCATGCGTAGAGTAGTAACAATTTTTTCATCTCGCTGTCCATGCACCTCAGAGATAATGTCCTGCTCATCGGCAAAATCAAGCTCGCCTGACTGCTGAGAGAATTGTTCCAGCGTGAGAGCAAACTCTTGCTTCTGATCCTTGTAAGGGTAGACATTCTCGCAGAGGTCAACTTCTTCGTCGTTCTCGGTCGTGTATCGGTAAATGTAAACATCGCCAGTATCACCTGGGTATCGGGCGCATCGGCCTGCACGCTGAACTATGGCGTTTGCAGGCGCAAGCTCTGTGTGCAAACACTGGCAGGTAATGTCAACACCTACCTCTATTGCTTGGGTTGACACGATAATGACGCTACCTTCGCCATTATCCTCTTTCCCAAACTTCTGGCGGATAGTCATCTCAACAGCTTTGCGGTCTTCGGGTAGTAGACGGCTATGTAGCAGCAAAAGCTGAGTATCGGGCCCTTTCACTTTATCGAGCATCTGGAAAAGCTGTCGTGCACGATCGATTGTGTTGCAAATGACGACCGAGCGCCGATCGTGACGCTCAAGCACCGCTTCTGCTGTCAGCACCTGGTCTGCCAGATGGTAACGGCGGGTTTTGCGCTGGGAGGGAAGCTGTAGTAATTCATTGCGGTCTGATTCGTCACTTGGCACGACCACCGCATTTAGAAGCTTTGCTAGCTCGTTTAGCATGACGGTGCTGAAAGTTGCTGTCATCAAAATAAACGGCGTGACCCCCTGTAGCAGCTGTAGCATCTGAAGCGTTGTTGGAAGCGTGGACTCAGGGTCATACAGATGAAATTCATCAAACACGAGATAGGATGCCAGTACCGCGCCGCTGTTCAGGTTAGCTTTTCTTCGCGGTAAGCTATATGGTCGGTTTAGAAAGCTGCTGAGGGTTTGGTCAATCGTGGTGAAAATCAGTGTATTTTCGAGTTCTTTGGCGTCTTGCTGCTCACCTGTCTGAATACTGACTTTGTAACGGTCGGCATCTTCAAGGTGCTGAAAAGCGTTTTGATAGGTCTCGACAAACTGGCTAGCGAGAACACGCATAGGTACAGAATAAAGACATTTTCGCGGAAAATCGCGTTGTTCCTCAAAGCCTCGAATGAAAGGAAGCAAGGCTGCGTGCGTTTTGCCTGCCCCAGTAGGAGCCTGAAGAATTACATTACGCCGTTCATTCAACAAATAGTTAGCAATTTTTTCCTGATAACTGTAGGGCTGGAACGATTTCAGCATAGCCTTTATCCTAACCCTGCTTCCCCTTCGTTTGCTTCATACACAGCCGCCGCGCGGCGCATGTCGTTCGCAATCGCCTCGCGCAGCGCCGGCGGGGCGAGCACTTCGACGTCTGGCCCCCAGCCGCGAATCCATGGCACCAGTTCCTGTGTTCCCGCGAGCTGCGCGCACCATTCCACGCTACCATCTGCCCGGTCAGTGATTTTCTGGGTCGGATGCCACAGGGTTTCTTTTACTCGCTGCGCGACTCGGGGGTGAAACCACAGCCGTACCTCCGTTAAGGTATCCCCATACCAAATGCCCCAAGCGTGCCTCAGTAAATCGTCAATGCTCAGGTCGTCGGGCCGTTCGAACGGCTGAGTCGTGAGCGACGCGCGCACAATGCGCTCGACCTTGAGCGTCCGTATCGCTTTATGCGTCAGGCTATAACCAACAACATAGACTCCTTCACTCAGGATTACCGGCTCAAACAGATAGGGCTGATACTCGTAGGTGCGTAGCTCCTTCCGCTTAAAGCTCCGGTAAACGATGCGTACCGTGATCTGTTCGATCCAGGCGCGGATCAGCGTCTCCCACACCGCCACTCGACCAGCATCCGCCGCGCGCTCCTGCTCTATTAGCCGCGTCGATGCGGCAAGCTGATCGCCGGTTGGCCCTTTTAACGCCAGGGTCAGTTTGTTCAGCGCGCTAATCATTACCGGTGGCGCGGAGCTCGTCTGGCGAACCGCGCGGCGTGCGGCCAGATATAGCATGAGTGATTCGCCAACCGTGAAACGTGTATGCGTCACATAGCGAACGGGATCGATCCAGAAACGCGGGCCATCCTGCACCATGGGCGTCGTTTTTGAGAGGGCGGTAATGTCGCGCCAGATGGTCTGTCGCGAGACACCCAAGTCGCGTGCAAGTTCGGCCATTGTGGCGCCGCCTGTCCGCGCAAGGGCCAGCAATCGTTCCTCAAGCGCTCTTAATCGTTCTGCTTTGATCAATCCATGGCCTTCGAAGTCAGTCACCGTGTTCTGGCCCTATGCTAAGAAAGCGTTGTTTCAGGTGATGAAACAACGCACGGCTGCCAATTTATACTCATAGTTTAGGGTCAAGAGGTGGTGATAATACGGCTGTTTTAATGAAAAATAACTGAAGAACGGCGTTTCATACTTAGTCGGGCGCGCGAAGGCCCAAACTCGCAGGCGAAATCCGCCAACTTTTTGCTGCAAGCCGTCGCGAGCAAAAGTCGCAGTCGCTTATGGTGATTCGCTTTTAGGAGAAAATTGCCGGGGAGGGGCCTACGCCAGCATCGGCGGTGGTGCGCCTGCAAGGTCGATGACCTGCGCGGGAATGCTGCCAGCGCCGGCGCTGAGACTGGCGGCTTCTTCGTAGGTGGCGGTCTTGATGACGCCGATGCCGAAATGTTCGTTACGCGGCGACGTGGCGCTGCTAGTCAGGCGGCCCACCGCGCGCCCGTCTGCGAACAGGTCGGCAGGCGCTTCCACAGGTGCTTCCAGCCTCAGCCGTACCATCACGCGCGCCAGCTTGCCGCGGCTTTCCATGCGGGCGATGATTTCCTGCCCGGTATAGCAGCCTTTGTTGAAACTCACTTCATCCCACAGCCCGACTTCAAGGGGAATGTATTCCGGGCTTAACTCGCGACCGATCGCCGGGCGTCCGGCGCGGATGCGCAGGGTGTTGAATGTCAGCGAACCGGCGGGCAGCAGGCCGTGTTCCCGGCCCGCTTCGAGGATGGCGCTCCACACCTGCGCCGCTGCGTCTGCCGGGACGACGATCGTCCAGTGTGTCCCGGACAGCGGCTTGTTGCGCGCAATCGTGACGCTAACGCCGTCAATGCTGGCTTCCATGTGGCCAAACGCTTCCAGCTTGTCTGCCGCGTCGGTCAGGCGGGCGATCACGGCGCTGGCGCGGGGGCCATGCATCGCGAACTGGTGCGTGGCGGCGGCGATGTCTTCAATCTGAAGCTCGTCGTTAAAGAAGATGTTGCCGCGTAGATAACTGGCAAGCGCCGGGCCGCGACCCGGTTCGCCGATCACCAGCACGCGTTCGCCCTGATGATAGAGCGTGGCGCGGTCGAGAATACGCCCGGTTGGGTTCACGAAGATCGTCGGGCAACCCTGACCGGCTTGCAATCTCTCCACATCATTGGTGGAGATGCGGTGAATGATCGACAGGCGGTCGCGCCCGGTGAGGACGAGACGCCCCTCGTGGGACCGGACCAGCAGTACCGCGCCGTTGAGCGCGGCGTCATACTCAGCCGCGAGATCGCCGAAGTGAATGGGAATGCCATCGGGGGCCAGCACGGCTCCGTCAGTTTGAAGCCGGTCTTGAAACGTCATTGCAGCGCTCAGCATAACTCAATTGGAAGCGATGGAAGTCGCCAGCAATTCCTGTACCTGAGGCGGTAACGAGACCTGCGACTGCGGAACCCAGTGCCAGCCATCGGGCAAATCGACGCGGTTTGGCAGCCGGCAGACGTAAATCATCGTCACCTGCTCGCCGTTGGCATCGCGAACAAAGTCGACACTGACAGGGGGGAGCAGATCGCCGTCTCTCGCTTCGTCATGAACCAGATATTCAGCCGATGTTTCGATCTTCAGTTCGGCGCGCACGGCTCGCAGCGCCGCCAGGTCAGGCGTTTCGCCCGTGGCAACAGCCACCGTTGGAAAACGCTGCGGCTGATCCCGGTAAACGACTTCGTCGCCGTGGACCACGATCGCCGCGGCCTGCATGTGAAACGGCGTCGGCGGCGGCGTGCTGGCCTGGCGTAGGCGCATGATATCACGTTTGCTGCGCGTAGCGACGACGATGGCGTAGAGCGTTTCGGCTGCGCGGTCGAGATCGTCGTTGTAGATCAGATAGTCACACTGGGGTGCGAAGGCCAGTTCGGCGGGTACGCGAAGCAAACGGCGACCGATTTCCGATTCCTTGTCACCACGCTGGCGCATGCGCTCGATCAGGGCGGCAACCGAGGGCGGCTGCACGAAGATCAGCACCACGTTGTTGGGATATTCATTGCGAATGAAAGATGCGCCCAGGTATTCAATGTCGGCAATGAGGTCTTCGCCCGCCTCCATGGCCTTTTCAACGGTTGCGCGTGGCACGCCGTAATAACGCCCGTGCACGACCTGATGTTCAAGCAATTGGTCCTGCCTGAGCATATCCAGAAACTGGCTTTCGGTGACGAACAGGTGCTCGCGCCCCTCCATTTCCCCTTCACGAATGCCGCGTGTGGTTGCGGTTGGCAACTGGCGTAGGCCGGGAACGCGCGCGATGACCCGGTTCATGAGCGCGTTCTTGCCCGCTCCGGCAGGCGCGACGAGGATGAACAACATTCCCGTGTGGGTGGGAGCAACGGTCACAATTTCAGACCTCTCTGTCTGTGAGTCGGCATGATGTGAATTGGTCTATCTTAGCAGGATGCGCCTGTTGAGGCCATACCTCTGGGCCGGATTTTAACACCTTCCATAACTGCGACAGCGCGGTTCATTGTCCTTCGCCGCCGGGCCGTTCGGCGTGTTATGCTTGCGCCATAAGCGTATCCCGTGTTGGAGGATGGATGAGATGACCGCAACAGTCATAGACGGGCAGGCGGTGGCCGAGCGCTTGCGGGCCGAGATCGCCGCTGACGCCGCCGATTTTCAGGCGCAGTATGGCTATCCGCCGGGGCTGGGCGTTGTGCTGGTCGGCGACGATCCGGCGTCGGCCTCGTATGTGCGTATGAAGCGGCGCGCCTGCGAACAGGCGGGAATCCACTCGGTAGCGCACTTGCTGCCAAAAGAGAGCACGCAGGAAGAAGTCGAGGCGGCGGTCGAGGCGCTCAACAACGATCCCGGTATACACGGCATTCTGGTGCAACTTCCGCTGCCCGCGCATATTAGTGAAGAGCGGGTGCTTGGTCTTGTCAGTTTGGACAAAGATGTCGATGGGTTTCATCCAATCAATATCGGCCTGCTGGCCATGAAAGGCCGGGAACCCCTGTTCACGCCTGCCACACCCACCGGCTGCATGGTGTTGCTGCAGGAAGCAGGCGCGCAGCTTGAAGGAGCTAACGCGGTCGTTGTCGGGCGCAGCAATATTGTCGGGATGCCGGTAGCGTTGATGCTGATGAAAGCCAATGCCACCGTGACTATCTGCCACAGCCGTACGCGCAATATGAAGGATATCATCGCGCAGGCAGATGTGCTGGTCGCAGCCATCGGCAAACCGGCATTTATTAAGGGGGACTGGCTGAAACCGGGCGCGATTGTGATCGATGTCGGCACGAACAAAGTCGATGACCCGTCCCAGCCGCGCGGCTATCGCTATGTCGGCGATGTCGATTACGAAAGCGCGCTCGAAGTCGCGGGCGCGATCACCAAAGTGCCGGGCGGCGTCGGCCCGATGACGATCACCATGCTGATGCTGAATACGATGAAGGCGGCGCGCCGGCTGGCGCAGACGATCACGCTATGACTTCGGATCTGGTTGTGCCTGTTTGGGCCGTATGCTACACTGTCGCCAACCACGAGAGAGTCCTATGCCGACGCTGCTGCTGAAAAATATTCATACGCTGGTGACGATGGATGATGCGCGTCGGGAAATTGCCAACGGCGCGCTCTTTATACGTGATGGCGTGATTGAAGCGGTCGGTACGCTGGATGAAATGCCACCCGGCGCGGACCGGACCATCGATCTTTCCGGACACGTGGTGTTGCCCGGCCTCATCAACACGCATCATCATATGTTCCAGAGTCTGACGCGGGCGCTCGCGCAGGATTTGGAACTGTTCGGCTGGCTGCGCACGCTGTATCCCATCTGGAGCCGGCTGACAGGCGAGGCGATTTACGTCTCGGCCAAGCTGGCGATGGCCGAGCTGATTCTTTCCGGCTGCACCACGTCTAGCGACCACCTCTACATTTATCCCAACGATGTAACGCTCGAAGATGAAATCCGCGCCGCGCAGGAGATCGGGCTGCGCTTCCATGCGGCGCGCGGCGCGATGAGCGTCGGCGAAAGCAAGGGCGGCTTGCCGCCTGACAGCATCGTCGAAGATGAAGAGGCGATTTTGCGCGACATGCGCCGGGTTATCGAGGCATACCACGATGCCGGGCGCTACGCGATGCTGCGGATCGTCGTCGCGCCGTGCTCGCCGTTCACTGTCAGCCAGAATCTGATGCGTGAAGCGGCGGCGCTGGCGCGCAGTTATGACGTGCATTTGCACACGCATCTGGCTGAGAACGACAACGACGTAGCTTACAGTCTGGAAGTGTTCGGGCAGCGACCGGGCGAATACGCGCAGGATGCCGGCTGGGTCGGGACGGATGTCTGGCACGCTCACTGCGTCAAGCTCAACGATGATGAAGTCGATCTGTTCGGTCGCACGCGCACGGGTATCTGCCATTGCCCCAGCTCGAACATGCGTCTGGCGTCGGGCATCGCGCCGGTACGCCGCATGATCGACGCCAACGCGCGCGTCGGGCTTGGCGTCGACGGATCGGCCTCGAACGACAGCGGTCATCTGCTCGGCGAAGCGCGACAGGCCATGCTCCTGCAGCGCGTTCAGGGTAACCCGGCGGCGCTGTCAGCGCGCGAGGCGTTGTATCTTGCCACCCGTGGCGGCGCGGCGGTGCTGGGCCGCGATGACGTTGGCGCGCTGGCTCCCGGTATGGCGGCTGATCTGGCGGCCTTTCGTCTCGATCAGGCCGCGTTTGCGGGCGCGCTGCACGATCCGGTCGCGGCGCTGGTGTTCTGTCAGCCGGCTAACGCCGATTTCGTGCTCATCAATGGGCGTATCGTGGTCAGCGATGGCGTCCTCCAGACGGTTGACCTGCTGGCGTTGGTCGAACAACATAATCGGATTTCAACGTGGCTGATCCGCGGTGACCGATGAGCCTGCAATTGACGGTTGCCTGCGCGGTTGTGAACGAACGCGGCGAGTTGCTTCTATCGCTGCGTGAAGACATGCGCTTCTGGAATTTACCGGGCGGCCATCTCGATGAGGGCGAAACGTTGGCGCAGGCTGCCGTGCGCGAGGTTTTCGAGGAAACCGGCATTCTGGTCGCCATTGACCGGGCTGTTGGTCTTTACTTCTGGCCGGGCTTTCGTCAGGTGACAACGCTCTTCAGCGGGCGGGTGGCCGGCGGCGACCTGCTGCCGCGCACTGAGGAATCCGCCGAGAATCGCTTCTTTCCCTCGGACCGCCTGCCCGAAATGCCACGGGCGATCATCGCGCATGACGCGCTGGCCGGAACGCGGCATTTGCCGCGCGAACTGGAAATTTCGGCCAGCGAGCGGCGTCGTTTGCGGCGGGCGCTCTGCTGGCGACGTTTCAGGAACCGGTTGCGTGGGCGTCCCGAAAGCGAGCCGGTCGAACTGGAAACCCACGCCGTCGGCGTGGTGCTTGAAGAAGGCGCGCGGCGCGTGCTGACGTTGAGTCGCCGGCGAACCGAGGCTTTGCCCCGGGTCGTGTGCAGTGGCGAGCGCTCGCCCTGGGACGAACTGAGCGCTCATGTCCGCGATGAGGCGGGCATTGACGTCGTCTGGCGCTGGGTCGGGCTGTGGGAAGCGGTTGAACAGCGGCGTGTCGATTTCGTCTTTGCCGCCACCATGCCTGAATGGTCGGAGCTTGAGGGCCGCGCGCAGTGGGCGACGACGCGCAATAGCGCGCTGCCCGCGCGCGAAACGATCTATGTCAGCCGGGTTCGCCCGACGTTTGCTTTTGACCCGGTCTGGATGATCGGCCATGAGGAATTGAGCCGGGCAGGCGATACAATTCTCTGGAACAAGGAGACATACCGATGAGCCTGGCGAACCGCATTGCAGTGGCGCGTGGCGACGTGCCCGCATCTCTGGCGCTTCGCAACGCCCAGCTTGTGAACGTGCTGACAGGCGAGATTTACCCAACGGACATCATCATCGAAGGCGACCGGATTGTCGCTACCGGCTATGGCTATCAGGCTCGTGAAGAGATCGACCTGAAAGGGCGTTACGTTTGCCCCGGTTTCATCGACGCGCATGTGCATATCGAAAGCAGCCTCTGCACGCCGCCTGAGTTTTCGCGGGTTGTGCTGGCGCACGGCGTCACGACGGTGGTGACCGACCCGCACGAAATCGCCAACGTGCTCGGTCTGGAAGGCATTCGCTTCATGCTGGAACGGGCCAAGCACGGCCCGATCAATATGTTCGTCATGGCGTCGAGCTGTGTGCCGGCGACGCACATGGAAACCAGCGGCGCCCGGCTTGAAGCGGAAGACCTGCAACCGCTTTTGGCCAGCGAGTGGGTGCTGGGGCTGGCCGAGATGATGAACTATCCCGGTGTCATCAATGGCGATGAAGGCGTGCTCGATAAGCTCTACCTGTATCGTAACAAGGTGCTCGATGGGCACGCGCCGTCGGTCAGCGGCAAGGCGCTACAGGCCTACGTCACCGCCGGCATCGGCAGCGACCACGAGTCGACGACGGTTGAGGAGGCGCTCGAAAAGCTGCGTCTGGGCCTGACGCTTTTCATTCGGGAAGGCACGACGACGCGCAACCTGCGGCCGCTTCTGCCGGTTGTGACGCCCGAAAATCACCACCGCATCTGTTTCTGCACCGACGACCGCCAGCCTGACAGCCTGCTCAACGAAGGCTCGATTGATTACATGGTGCGCGTGGCGATTCAGGCAGGCATCGATCCGATCATGGCCATCCGCATGGGCACGATCAATACTGCCAACTATTTCCGGCTGTACCGGCATGGCGCGATTGCGCCCGGACGCTATGCGGATCTGGTCGTTTTTTCGGACCTTTACGACCTGCGGGCCGAGATGGTCTTTCGCGCCGGAACGCTGGCGGCCAGAGACGGTGTCGTCGTACACGAGCGAACGCCGCTGCGAAAGATTGACATTCGTAGCTCGGTGAACGTGCGGCCTGACAGGCTCGATTTCAGCATTCCGGCACAGGGCGATAAAGTGCGCGTGATCGAAAGCGTGGGCGATCAGGTCGTGACCGGGAGCCGGATCATGCCGGCGCGTATCGTCGATGGCGAGGCGGTGGCCGACCCGGATCGGGACCTGCTCAAGATCGCCGTAGTCGAGCGCCACCGGGCGACCGGCAACATGGGCAAGGGCTTCATCACCGGCTTTGGACTGAAGCGAGGCGCGATTGCCGGTACGGTAGCCCACGATCACCATAACCTCATCGTCATCGGTGCGGATGACAGGAGTATGCGCCGGGCGGTACTGGAAGTCATTCATATGGGCGGCGGTCTGGCGGCGGTTGATGAGAACGAGGTGCTGGCGCGGTTGCCGCTGCCTGTGGCCGGCTTGATGAGCGAAGAGCCGATTGAAACGGTGAAACGTGATTACGACGCGCTCATCGCCGCAGCCCATCAATTAGGCAGCACGATGCCGGACCCGTTCATGACGATGAGTTTCATGGCATTGGAAGTTATCCCCAAACTGAAGCTCACCGATATTGGTCTGGTTGACGTGGAAACGTTCGAGGTTGTTAGCTTATTTGTCTAGGGCGTTTCAGGCAGGAGGCCATGCAGCACAATCACGAAACCTACCTACGAGAGGCAATTCGACTGTCAGAGGCGGCGATGGCCAACGGGAACGAGCCGTTTGGCGCGCTGCTGGTCAAGGATGGTCAGGTCATTTTGCGCGCCGAAAACACCGTGTTCACCGGACGCGATATGACCAACCATGCCGAGATGAATCTGGTTAAGGAGGCCATGCGCCGCTTCGAACCGACCGACCTGCTGGAGGCGACCCTGTATACCAGCACCGAGCCATGCGCGATGTGTTCGGGCGCGATCTACTGGTCGGGCATCGGGCGCGTGGTGTTTGCCTGCTCCGAAGCGCGGCTGGGGCAGATTGCGGGGATTGGTCTGGCCGTGCCGTGCCGCGTGGTGTTCGATAGCGGCGCGCGCCGCGTCGAAGTGATCGGCCCGCTGCTGGAGGAGGAGGCCGTTCAGACGCATATGAACTATTGGCCGAGGCGTGGCGTGGAATGATTCTCGAAACGGCTCAGATTGAGACAGAGCGGCTAATCCTGCGTCCTCACGTGATGGAGGATCTGGAGCCGCTTTATCATCTGACCGCGCACCCGGACGTCTACCGCTTCGATCCCGGTTACCGGCGTTCTTACGAACAGACGCGCGACATCCTGATCTTTCGCATCGGCGAATACCGGCGGCATGGGATGGGGCGCATGGCGGTGGTGGAACGGGCGACGGGCGAACTGGTTGGCTATGCCGGGTTGCAATTGTGTCTGTACGAGATGCCGGGCATGAACGTGCCGGCGGTCGAGTTTTTCTACGGCCTGCGCCGCGATCGCTGGGGATGCGGCTACATTACCGAGGCCGGACACGCGCTCATCGACCACGGTTTTCGCGTGTTGCGGCTGCCGCGGATCATTTCGACGGCGGATAAGCGCAATACGCCGTCCATCAACGTCATGCGGCGCGTTGGCATGACGATTAGCGACCATGCTCTAGACCCGGACACGTGGGTGTGTGGCGTCATAGAGAACCCTTATCTTCGCGGATCAACCGATTTCAGTGGATAAAGCGCATCATGCAATCACAAACTGTTTCACAGGACAAAATTGAGCAGATTCGCAAGCGGGTAGAGGAACAGCGCGAGGACATTATCACCTTCCTGCGCGAACTGTGCGCCATTCCCAGCTATGACAGCCAGATTCGCGCGGTGGGCGAGCGCGCCGAAGCCGAAATGCGTAAGCTCGGCTTTGATGACGTCTGGTTCGACCGGATGGGCAATGTCATCGGCAAGATCGGCGATGGCCCGGTCAAGCTGCTCTACGACAGCCACATCGATACGGTAGGTATCGGCGACCCGGACGAATGGGAATGGGACCCGTTCGAGGGTAAGATCGAGAACGGCGTGTTCTTTGCGCGCGGGGCCTGCGACGAGAAGGGCAGCACGCCGGGCATGATCTATGGTCTGGCGCTGGCCAAGGAACTGGGGCTGCTGGAAGGCGTCACCGGCTATTACTTCGGCAACATGGAGGAGTGGTGCGACGGCATTGCGCCGCACGCGCTGGTCGAGGCCGAAGGGCTGCGGCCTGATTTCGTCGTCATCGGCGAGCCGACGAAGATGCAGGTTTATCGCGGGCATAAAGGCCGCGTCGAGATGCAGGTCGTCGCCAAGGGCAAGAGCGCGCACGCCGCCAGCAACTTCCTGGGCGATAATGCCATCTATAAAATCCTGCCGATCATCGACGCCATCAGCAAACTGGAGCCTGAACTGGGCGATGATCCGTTTTTGGGCCATGGGCGTATCACCGTTACCGACATGCGCGTCAAGACGCCGAGTATCAACGCCGTGCCCGACGAAGCGCTGATTTACATCGATCGCCGCGTCACCTTTGGCGAGGACCCGCAGGCCGAACTCGAACGCATCCGCCGCCTGATCGGCGACCGCGATGATATCGAAGCGTCGATCCTGTTCTATGACGAGCCGAGCTACACCGGCTTTGTCTTCCCGGTTGACAAAATCTTCCCGGCATGGGCGCTGCCCGAAGATCATGCTTTTGTTCAGGCCGGCGTTGCGGCGGGGCAACTGTTGTGGGGCGAACCGTTGCCGACAGGCAAGTGGGATTTCTCGACCAACGGCATCTACTGGATGGGCAAGGCTGGCATTCCGAGCATCGGCTTTGGCCCCGGCGACGAGATACACGCCCATACCGTGATCGATCAGGTGAAGCTGGATGACGTCGTGAAGGCGACCGAGTGGTATGCGCTGCTTCCGGCGTTGTTGAAGTAGGCGTTTCTGTTTCTAATTAAAATGATGTAGCACATCTTACCCTGACCAAGGAGCAAGCAGGATCATGCAGACCGATCTGCGCGGGCGTGACACCATCGCCCCGGAATTGGAATGGACACGAGACGAGATTGAAACATTGCTCGATGTGGCGTGGGACCTGAAGCGCAAGCGCGCGGTCGGCGAGCCGCATCCGTACCTGCGCGATAAAGTGCTGGGCCTGTTGTTTTTCTTCACCAGCACCCGCACTCGCGCCAGCTTTGAAGCGGGCATGGCCCAGCTCGGCGGTCATGCCATGTTCATCGACAGCGAGACGACGCAGATCAGCCACGGCGACACGGCGAAGGAAATCGGCGAGATCATCGGGCGCTATACCGATGGCATTGCCATTCGCCAGTGTGACTGGAAGTTTGGCAACAAGTACATCCGCGAAGTCGCTGAAGCCAGCCGCGTGCCGGTCCTGAACATGCAGGACGACATTTTCCATCCGTTCCAGATCCTTGCCGACCTGATGACGATCATGGAACGTTTCGGGCGCGACCTGCGCGGCAAAACGATCAATGTCAGCTATGCCTATGCCAGCAGCTACCAGAAGCCGCTCTCGGTTCCGCAGAGCCTGATCCTGATGATGACGCGCTTTGGCATGAACGTGCGCCTGACCGCGCCGCCGGAGTTCGGTCTGATGCCGGATATTATCGAGCAGGCGCGCGAAAATGCGAAGAAGAGCGGCGGCTCGTTCGAGCAGCTTGACGACTTCGACGCCGGTTTTAAGGACGCCGACATCGTCTATCCCAAGAGCTGGGGCTGCTGGATGACCACCGAGGACAAGGAAGAATCGGCGAAGATTGGCCGCAAGTACGTCGATTGGATCACCGACGACCGCCGCATGGCGCTGGCGAAGGAACATGCGGTCTATATGCACTGCCTGCCCGCCGACCGCAATATCGAAGTGACCGACAGCGTGATCGACGGCCCGCAGAGCATCGTCTATGATGAGGCCGAAAACCGCCTGCACGTGCAAAAGGCGGCCATGGCGCTGACGATGCGCTAGGATGCGCTAGCTGTTCTGGTTAACGGAGCCGAACCGCGATTGCCCGCATATGGAGATACCGATGGCCGAGATTGAAGCGCTCTGCCAGAAGTATCTCGTACGCTGGCAGTCGCGGTTCGGCTTTGTGCTTTACGATGACTTTCGCCCTTGCTTGTAGCGTTCCAGCCGGAGGCCCGGTGATGTTTTCGACCTGACGCGCCTGGAGCGTGAGCTGTACCGGCTCTCCTCGAAGAACCGAACAAGCTATCGTTCGGTTTGGAAGGTGAGCGCCTTTTTGCCAGAGCTTATGCATAACTCAAAGGCAAAACCATGGTCGGGAAACTGGCAGTTGTTGCGATTGGTGGAAATTCGCTCATTCAAGACCCGACGCACCCCGATGTCGCGCACCAATGGGATGCGGTTCGCGAAACCTGTACGCACATCGCGCAGATGATCGCCGATGGCTGGGCGGTCGTCATCACGCATGGCAACGGGCCGCAGGTGGGTTACATTCTGCGGCGTGCAGAACTGGCGGCGCATGAAGTCCATACCGTTCCACTCGATCTGATTGTGGCCGATACGCAGGGCGCGATCGGCTATATGCTGGAGCAGTCGCTGGATAACGCGCTACGCCGGCATGGCATCAGTCGCACGATCACGACGATCGTCACGCAGGTTCTGGTCGATCCGCACGACCCCGCTTTTCAGAACCCGACCAAGCCGATTGGCGGCTTCATGACCGAAGAGGTGGCCCGTCGTTTTGAAGCGGATGGTTGGACGGTCATGGAGGACGCCGGGCGTGGCTGGCGGCGCGTCGTCGCTTCGCCAAAGCCGATTGCCATTCAGGAAATCAACGCCATACGCATGTTGATCGTCAACGACTATATCGTTATCACGGCTGGTGGCGGTGGTATCCCGGTGGTGCGCGACGAGCACGGCGATCTGCATGGCATTTTCGCCGTCATTGACAAGGATCGCGCCAGTAGCCTGCTGGCCCAGAACCTGCGCGCGGATATTTTCATCATCTCGACCGGCGTGCCGAAGGTGGCGCTGAATTTCAACAAGCCTGACCAGCGCGACCTTGACGTGATGACGCTGGAAGAAGCGCGGCGGTATATGGCGGAAGGCCACTTCGCTCCGGGAAGCATGTTGCCCAAGATCGAGGCGGCCATCGAATTCGTCGGCAACGGCGGCCCGCAGGCCATTATCACTGATCCGCCCAATCTGGCGAAGGCGTTGCGAGGCGAGGCCGGCACGCGCATCGTGCCGGGATAAGGCAAATGTTGAACCGCCGGGCGGCCGGAAATGCACCGGGGAATTGAGTTTCTGGAACCGGGTCCAGCGCGTGTCCGTATAGCACGGCAGGCCTGGTGATCTGGCAGTTAGGGGAAATGATGGCAACGATTACGGAACTGCGCTGTGTGCTGTGCGAGCGAAGCTACGCGCCGGATAGCGTGCAATATACTTGCCCGCACTGTGGCCCGGTCGGCACGCTGGACATTCTTTACGACTATGACCGGCTGGCGCAGACGGTGAGCCGCGAGGACATCAGCGCCGGACGCGAGGCGTCAATGTGGCGCTACAAACGCCTGCTGCCCATCGGCATTGACGCGGCTGTGCCGCCGCTGCAGGTCGGTTTCACGCCGCTATACGACGCGCCGCGACTGGCGAGCGAGCTTGGGCTGCGCCGGGTATGGGCCAAGGACGACGGCAAGAACCCGACCGGCTCGCTGAAGGACAGGGCCAGCGCGATGGTCGTCGCGCGTGCCATGGAGCAGGGCATTGATACCGTTAGCACGGCGAGCACCGGCAATGCAGCGGCGGCGCTGGCGGGAGCCGCGGCTTCTGTCGGGTTGCGAACGATCATTTTTGTGCCGGCGGCAGCGCCGGAGGCCAAAATCGCTCAGTTGCTGGTCTACGGCGCGACCGTCATTCTGGTCGAGGATACCTACGATGTCGCCTTTGATCTGTGCGCGGAAATGTCGGCGCTGGAGGGCTGGTACTGCCGCAATACCGGCATGAATCCCTTCACCATTGAGGGCAAGAAAACCGCCGCTTTTGAGATCGCCGAGCAACTTGGCTGGCAGCCGCCGGATGTGGTGGTCGTTAGCGTAGGCGACGGCAATATCATTGCCGGGCTGCACAAAGGGTTTGCCGATTTGCAGCGCCTGGGCTGGATCGAGCGGATTCCGCGCTTGATCGGTGTGCAGGCGGAGGGCAGTTCCCCGCTGGTCAAAGCCTGGCAGGCTGGCATGGACGCGCGCGCGATGCAACCTGTTGAGGTGCAAACGCTGGCCGACAGCATTTCGGCGGGGCTGCCGCGCGACCGGGCCAAAGCGCTGCGTGCCGTGCGCGAGACAGGCGGCGCGTTCATCGCCGTGCCGGACGAGGAAATCCTCGAAAGTATCCCGCGCGTCGCTCGTGCGACCGGCATCTTTGCCGAACCGTCTGCTGCAGCAGTTTACGCCGGTGCGCGACGTGGGGTAGAATTGGGGCACATACACGCTGATGAGAGCGTTGTTTTGTTGCTAACAGGAAATGGTCTGAAGGATGTGCGCCGCGCTCAGCAGGCAGTCAGCGGCGGCCTGCGCGTGCCGCCGGATATCGACGCGATTCGTCAGGCGCTTGGCCACGCCGAGGGAATATGACCGACCGACCGATCTATTCGATAGTCGCGCCCGTCTACAACGAAGAAGGCAACATCCAGCCGCTTTATGACCGCATTCGCGAGGTCATGGATACCACAGGCGAGCCGTGGGAACTGATTCTGGTGAATGACGGCAGTCGCGACCAGTCGCTGGCGCTTATGGAAGCGCTGGCCGAGCAGGACGAGCGCGTACGCGTCATCAATTTCGCGCGCAATTTCGGCCACCAGACGGCGGTGACAGCCGGAATCGACTTTGCGTCAGGCAAGGCGGTCGTGCTCATCGACGCCGATCTACAGGACCCGCCGGCCATGATTCTGGAGATGATCGAGCGCTGGAAGGCGGGGTATGAGGTCGTCTATGCCGTACGCGAGCAGCGCAAGGGCGAAAGCCGCTTTAAGGTCCTGAGCGCCAAGCTGTTCTACCGGATCATCTACCGCATCACCGATGTCGATATCCCGCTCGATACCGGCGACTTCCGGCTGATGGACGAGAAGGTAGTCGCCGTGCTCAGGCAAATGCGCGAACACAATCGCTTCATTCGCGGCATGACGAGCTGGGTCGGCTTCCGGCAAACGCCGGTGTATTACATCCGCGAAGAACGGCACAGCGGCGTCACCAAGTACCCGCTGAGCAAGATGGTGCGGTTCGCGCTCGATGCCATCACCGGCTTTTCTTATTTCCCGCTGCAAGTCATGGTTTATGTCAGCGTGGTGCTTGGGGTGCTGGCGCTGCTGGCTATCCCGGTGGTCGCGGTTCTTCGTATCGCCGTCGGCCCCGGTTTCCTTGGCGGACAGGCGACAACCATCGTCCTGTTGCTGCTGTTAAGCTCATTCCAGCTTTTTTTCCTGTTTATTCTGGGCCAGTATGTCGCGCGCATTTACGATGAGGCGCGCAACCGGCCTCTGTATGTCATCGCCTCGACGCGCAATCTGGACGTGGAGTCGGTCCCGGCGCAGTTAAGCGCGCCGCCCGCTCGCATCAGCGTCCCGCATAGCGCTCCAAGTGCGCGTATCGAAAAAGCAGAAGTGGACGTGCAAGGGGAGTAACGTGGCCGATAACGGACGCGACATGCGGGATGAAGTCGAAACATACCGCCAACTGGTATTGATGTATGAGGCTGTTGATGAGGAGATCGACCGCCTCATCATGCAGCATGGGGGCAAGGCCGACAAAATGCCGGCGGAGGCGCGCGAGCGCTATCGCATGCTGGCCCGCCGCCGCGACGACCTGCTGAATGAAATGCGTGTGCTGGAACAGACGTTGCTGCCCGGTGAGGACAACGAGTAACTCAACCTGACGGAGTATTGCATGATTACCGGACCTACTTTTGAAGAGATGCTTCATCCCGAAAAGATTTCGCCCGAAATTCGCGAACGGGCGCAGAAAGCCCGGCATGAAAACCCCCTCGATCCGATCAACCTGTTTAATATCACCTGGCGCGACGCGAACAACGAAGTCACGCATGTCGTTCTGCCATCGAGCCTGACGGGCGTCGAAGCGCCGATTGTCGTGCTGTACGCCAAGGATTTTCCGTCGGGCAGTCACAAGGTCGGCCCGGCTTATTCCGTCCTGCTCGAAAAAACGCTGTTCGGCGAGGTCGATCCTCAGGTTCACACGCTGGTCTGGCCCTCGACCGGCAATTACGGCATCGGTGGGGCGTGGGTCGGCGGTCGGATGGGCTGCAAGAGTATCGTCATTTTGCCGGAGGATATGAGCCGCGAGCGTTTCGAGATGATCGAAAGCTATGGCGCGCAGGTCATCAAGACCCCCGGCTCTGAGAGCAACGTCAAGGAAATTTACGACGAGACGCACCGGTTGCGCGCCAGCGACCCGAACGTTCGCATCCTCAACCAGTTCGAGCAGATGGGCAACTATCGCTTCCACTATCACGTCACCGGCAACACAAGCGCCGAACTGGCGGCGGAGCTGGCCGGAAAAGGCGTTGGCAAGGGGCGCGTGGCGGCGTTTGTCTCGGCGATGGGCAGCGCAGGCACGATTGCCGCGGGCGACCGCCTGAAACAGTTGTTCCCGGAATGCAAAATTGTCGGCTTGGAGCCGATTCAGTGCCCGACGCTCTATAACAATGGCTATGGCGAGCACGACATTCAGGGCATCGGCGATAAGCACGTCACCTGGATTCATAACGTGCTGAACATGGACGCCCTGATGTGCATCGACGACATGGAGTGCAAGAAGGGCCTGCAGGTCTTTGCCGAAGAAGTGGGGCTGGAAACGCTGGTCAAACGTTACGGCGTCGATGAATCGCTGGCGGCGAAGCTGGGGCCGCTGTTTGGCATCAGCGGCATTTGCAACATTCTCGGCGCGATCAAGACGGCCAAGTACTACCAGTTCGGCCCGGACGACGTGATCATGACGGTCGCGACCGACTCGCTCAATCGCTACCATTCGGTCATGGCCGACATGGCCGCGCGCTTTGGCCGCCTTGACGAAGCCACGGCGGTGGGGCGAATCGAAAGCATTTTCCTCGGCGTTCGCACCGACTGGATCGCCGAAGGCACGCGCGAGGCGCGGACGCGCTGGCACAATCTGAAGTATTACACCTGGGTGGAGCAGCAGGGCAAAACCGTCGAGGAATTGAACGCCCAACGCGACCCGGCCTGGTGGGAAGCGCATCAGCGTCAGGTGGCCGAGATCGACGCGCGGCTAATTGCTTTGCGCGCGGCGCAACCGTCCAACGCCTGAAACAAAACAATGTACCCGGAAGACCGCGTGCTCGTCACAGTGATCAATCGCAGGCGCGATTTTGTTGCCGCGCGTGACGAGCACTGGTATCGCATTCCGCAGGTCCGTATGCCGGGCGGCGTGCATGTCGATTATCTGGGATTTTTCCTGAGCGGCACGGGCAAGCGCGCCGGCGGCGTCTACTGGTATGCCGAGCAAAGAGGCCTGGAACTGGCGTACCGGCGCGACCTGCTTCCGGATGAGGCCGATCATCCCCGCGCCGGAGAGATTTACTACCGGGTAGCGCTGGGCGAGCTGGTGGAAAAAAGCCCGCCCATTTTGAATCCCACGCGGCGGGCCATCAGCTTTATCTACACTACCTGGGATCGCTTCATCAATGCCAGGACGGTGAGCGACTTATACAGCCGGAGCGACTATTTTGTCGACCGTGTATTCTACGCCCTGCGCGATAGCAGCCGTGCCTCGCAGCCATGACATTTCGAAGGGAACGCTAACCGATGCTGATTACCAACGCGACTGTCGTCACATGGGGCGAACCGAACCGCGTCCTGCCCGATCATGCGGTTTACATCGCCGAAGGCAATATTGCCGATCTGGGGCCGCGCCGTGAGCTTGAAGAACGCTATGCTGAAGCAGAACGCCTCGACGCGCGCGGGCAATTGTTGATGCCCGGCAATATCTGCGCGCATACCCATTTTTACGGCGCGTATGCGCGCGGCATGGCGATTCCCGGCCCCGCGCCGGAGAATTTCCCGCAAATTCTGGAGCGCCTCTGGTGGCCGCTCGACAAAGCGCTCGACCGCGACTCGGTGCGTGCCAGCGCGCTGGTCTGTCTGGTCGACGCGGTGAAGCATGGCACGACGACACTGTTTGACCACCACGCCAGCCCCAATTTTATTGATGGCAGCCTCGATGTCATTGCCGAAGCCGTGGAGCAGGCCGGGCTGCGCGCCGTGCTGTGCTACGAAGTGACCGACCGCGATGGGCGCGAGAAGGCCGAGGCGGGGATTGCCGAAAACCGGCGCTTCATGCAGGCCGTGCGCGACCATCCACGGCTGCGCGGCACGTTCGGGCTGCACGCCAGCCTGACGCTGAGCGATGAAACCCTCTCGCAGTGTGTCGATCAGAATCCGGTTGGCGAGGGCTTTCACATTCACGTCGCCGAGCACGAGGCCGACGAAGAGGACAGCCTGAACAGGTACGGCAAGCGCGTGCTCCACCGCCTGCGCGATCTGGGCGTGCTTGGCCCGAAGACAATCGCCGCGCACTGCGTTCACATCGATGATGACGAACGCCGGCTGTTGCTCGAAACCGGGACGTGGGTCACACACCAGCCGCGTTCCAACATGAATAATGCGGTGGGCGCGATGGCGTTCGACACGATGGTGAGCGAGGGCGTCAGGCTGTGTCTGGGTAACGACGGTTTCAGCAATAACATGTGGGCCGATTGGAAGGCCGCCTATCTGCTGCACAAGGTCGTCAATCGCGACCCGCGCCGCGCCAATGGCGCTGATATTGTTCGCGCAGCGGTCTATCGCAATGCGGAACTGGCGCGCGCGTTCTTCGGAACCCGCCTCGGAGAAATCGCGATAGGTGCGCCGGCAGACGTGATTCTGGTAGACTATCATCCGTTTACGCCGCTTACCGACGGCAATCTCCCGTGGCACATCCTATTCGGCTTTGAGGCCTCGATGGTGACGACCACTATCGTGGACGGTCGCGTGCTGATGCGCGACCGCCAGTTGCTCACGCTGGATGAACGGGCGATTGCCGAGGAGGCCCGTGCGCTCGCGCCCGCTGTCTGGGCGCGCTACGAAGCCAACGCCAGAGCGGCGCTCGGAGCCTGAACGAATGCGACTACGTGGAAGGAATTGACGCAGATGACACTTGATGATCGAACCTTGCTCACCATCGCCGTCATTGGGGGAACCGGCAAGGAAGGAACCGGGCTGGCCATGCGCTGGGCGCTTCAGGGCTACCGCGTCATCATCGGCTCGCGCGATGCCGAGCGGGCAGCGGCTCACGCCAAGGAACTGAACGCGCAACTGGGCGCGGACCTGCTGGCGGGGCAGGCCAATGCCGACGCGGCGGCGCAGGCGAACATCGTCGTGCTGAGCGTGCCGTACAGCGCGCATAAGGCCACACTGGAAAGCATCCGGGATCAGCTCGACGGGAAGATTCTTATTGATATCACAGTCCCGATGCAGCCGCCTGACGTTCGCACGGTTTACATTCCCGAAGGCAGATCGGCGGCGCAGGAAGCTCAGGCGCTGGTGGGGGATAACGTGCGCGTCGTTTCCGCGTTCCAGAATGTCAGCGCCACGAAGCTCAAGGACCCGCGTGGCATTATTGACTGCGACGTGCTGGTCACCGGCGACGATGAAGAGGCCAAATCTGAGGTCATGAAGCTGGTCGAGGCGGCGGGAATGCGCCCGATTGACGCCGGCCCGCTGGCGAACGCCGTCGCTGCCGAGGCGCTGACTCCGGTGATCCTTTACATCAACCGGAAATATGGTATCAAGGGCGCGGGGATTCGTATAACTGGTGTCTGAGATTTTGACTCAACAGGCCGTAGCACTCTCGGCAGTCGCGTTGCCGGGTATTCCGCTGGTTCAGCCCGGCGACCACCTGACCGAGCTTATTCTTCAGGCGCTGGCGCGGGCCGATATCCGGCTTGAGGACGGCGACGCGCTGGTGATCACATCCAAGATCGTCTCGAAAGCTGAAGGGCGCTATGTGGATCTGGCGACGGTGCAGCCGGGCGAAGAGGCATTGCGTATTGCCGCCGAGGCGCAGAAGGACCCGCGCATCGTCGAACTGGTGCTTCAGGAAAGCGCCCGCATCTCGCGTCTTGGGCATGGCGTTCTGGTGACGCAGCATCGTTTGGGCTTTGTCTCGGCCAATTCGGGTATCGACCAGTCCAACATCGAAGGCGGGGACCAGCGCGTGCTGCTGCTGCCGCTCGATCCTGATGCTTCGGCGGCGCGGCTGCGCGCGGAACTTCAGGCTGCGACCGGCGCGGACGTTGGCATTGTCATCAGCGACTCGCATGGGCGGCCTTTCCGCATTGGCAATGTAGGCGTCGCCATCGGCGTTGCCGGCATGCCGGCGGCGCTCGATCTGCGCGGGCGCGAGGACCTGTTCGGGCGCAAGCTGCGCGTCAGCGTTCAGGCCTATGCCGACATGGTGGCGTCGGCGGCATGTCTGCTGACCGGGGAGGCCGATGAAGGTCGTCCCGTCGTGCTGCTGCGCGGCCTGAATTTCCCCAAACAGGACGGGCGCGCGTCCGATTTGATTCGCGCCGTCGAGCAGGATTTGTATCGTTAGGGTAGGCGCGGAAAAGCGATGGCGGACCTGAAAGAAGTCATCTACGGGCGGCGGTCGATCCGGCGTTATCTCGACCGTCCCGTGCCGCGCCCGGTCGTCGAAGCGCTGCTGGATGCGGCGATCTGGGCTCCATCAGCGCATAACCGCCAGCCCTGGCGCTTTGCCGTCGTCGAAACGGCGGCCTGCAAGGAAGGTCTGGCGCGGGCGATGGGCGAGCGCCTGCGCCGCGACCTGAAGGCTGATGGCGTGCCGGATGATGTGATTGAAAAGGACGCGACTCGCTCTTACAGCCGGATTGCCGGCGCGCCGGTCGTCATCGTCCTGTGCCTGACGATGGCCGATATGGACAGCTATCCGGACGAGCGACGGTCGCGTAATGAATATCTGATGGCGGTTCAAAGCACGGCTATGGCCGGGCAGAACCTGTTGCTGGCGGCGGCGAATGCCGGGCTGGGCGCGTGCTGGATGTGCGCGCCGTTGTTCGCGCCGGATGCCGTGCGTGAGGTGCTGGCCCTGCCTGCTGACTGGCAGCCGCAGGCGCTACTCACGCTCGGCTATCCTGCCGAGCAGCGCGAGAAGATGCGCCGCCCGCTGGAAGAGGCGGTGTTGTGGCGCTAAACCGGATTGTTGTACTGGTAGGCGGCGTTGGCGGCGCGAAACTCGCGCACGGGCTGGCGCAGATTCTCGAACCCGAACGGCTGACGATCATCGTCAATACCGGCGATGACTTCTGGCATTATGGGCTGCGCGTTTGCCCCGATCTGGATACGGTGCTGTATACGCTTTCCGGTCTGGTCGATCCGGTCAACGGTTGGGGTATTGCCGGAGACACGGCGCATATGCTGGAAGCGCTGCGCCGCTATGGCGAGGAAGGCTGGTTCCGGCTGGGCGACCGTGATCTGGCCACGCACCTGCTGCGAACGATGTGGCTGCGGCAGGGCCGGACGCTGACGCAAGTCATGGACGAGTTGCGCGCCCGGCTGGGCGTGCCGCAGCGCCTGCTGCCGATGACCGATGCCGAGGTCGCCACCGTCGTCGATACGGTCGAACACGGCGAGCTTGAATTTCAGACGTATTTCGTGCGCTACCGCTGGCAGCCGGTCGCAACCGCGATCCGCTATCGAGGTCTGGAAGGGGCGTCGGTTTCCGAGGATGTGGCGCGAGCGATAGGCGAGGCCGACGCCATCCTGTTCGGGCCGAGCAATCCATGGCTGTCGATCGCGCCGATCTTATCTGTGCCGGGTATGCGCGAACTACTGCTGGCGCGCGATGTTCCCCGCGTGGCTTTAAGCCCGATTATCGAGGGTAACGCTGTCAAGGGTCCTGCCGCCAAACTCATGGCAGAATTGGGGTATGAACCATCAGCCGCAGCGGTCGCTCGTTATTACGGCGATCTCATCAACGGTTATGTGTTTGATGAACGCGACGCAGGACTAAATATCCCCGTCGCACGCGCCACAACCTTTGATACGCTGATGAAGACACAGGCTGATCGCGCCAGACTGGCCGGTCAGATGCTGGATTGGATAAATAGTTGGGGGCGTAATGAGTCTCTGGGTGATCATCCCGGTTAAGCCATTCGTCCGCGCGAAGAGCCGTTTGTCGGAAGTCCTATCACCGGAAGAGCGCAGCAAGCTCGCTGAAGGGTTGCTGCGCCATGTACTGCGTGTTGTTCAGCAGGTTCCGCAGGTGGCCGGTTCGCTGGTGATCAGCCGTGACAGCCGGGCGCACGCCGTTGCGCGGGAACTGGGCGCGTATACGGTGATGGAAAGCGGTACGCCGGAACTGAATACCGCGCTGATGCGCGCAACTCAGGTCGTGGCGAGTTGGAAAGGGGCCGCCGTGCTCATCCTGCCCGCCGACCTGCCGTTGATCGAGCCTGAAGATCTCATGGCCATGATTGATCTGGGGCGCAACCGGAACACGGTCGTGGTGGCAACCGACGACGAAGAGGATGGAACCAACGCCATGCTCGTTCGTCCGCCGGGCCTGATAAGATATAGTTATGGCGCGGGCAGCTACGCGCGGCACATCGCCGCCGCGGAAGCCGCCGGCGCTGCCGTCCGCCGCTACCATTCGCCCAGGCTGGCGCTGGATATTGATCTGCCGGAAGATCTGGAACGCTATCTCCGGCTCAACGGCAACCGAACCAGCGAATCCCTGTATCTTGCCACGCCGGATAACCCGGCGGGCTGACGAAACGGTTGGCTGTCGTTCGCTTTCTGCGTCTCCTCTGGTGGGGCGGGCCTGAACATCTCTTTTCGACTCAGGAGATTCTTTGATGGCAGATCGAGTTGCTCTTTATCTTCAGGACGCGCACCCGCTGCAAGACGCGATCAGGTACGTTCAGTACGCCGAATCGCGCAATTTTGAGGCGGTCTGGCAGGCTGAAAGTCGGCTCGTGCGCGATGCGATTGTGCCGATGGCGGCCTTCGCCGCCACGACCAGCCGCATTAAAATCGGTTCCGGCGTCATCAATAACTGGACGCGCAATGCCGCCGTGATCGCCGCGACGTTTCTGACGCTGGACGATCTGGCTCCGAACCGCATCATCTGCGGTATCGGCGCGTGGTGGGACCCGTTAGCCTCGAAAGTCGGCATCAACCGCACCAAGCCGCTGCTGGCGATGCGCGAAGTTGTCACGGTGGTGCGCGACCTGCTGGCGCGCAAGCGCGTGACCTTTCATGGCGAGTTTGTCCACCTGACCGATGTGGAACTCGACGTGGTGCATGGGCGCAAGGAACCGCGCAACGTGCCGATTTACATCGGCGCGACCGGCCCGCAAATGATGGCGTTGACCGGCGAGATAGCCGACGGCGTGGTGCTGAACTATCTTGTTTCGCCGCAATATAACGAGCAGGCGCTGCAACAGCTTGAGATCGGCGCGCGCAAGGCGGGGCGGCGGCTGGACGACATCGACCGCCCGCAGTTAGTCGTCTGCTCGGTCGATAAAGACCGTAAAAAGGCGCTCGACGCCGCGCGCAAGCTGGTGACGCAGTATCTGGGCCAGCAGCCGCATATCATGAAGGCCAGCGGCGTGCGCCAGGAACTGCTCGACGAAATCGCGCAGGTGCTGACGTGGCCCGCGACCGAGGAACAGATCGAGGAAGCGATGAAGCTGGTTCCCGACGACGTTGTGCAGTTGATTACTGCGTCCGGCACGCCCGATGAGGTGAAGGCCAAGGTGCGGGAATACGTCTCCTACGGCGCGACCTGCCCGATCCTCTATCCGCTCGGCAGCGACGTGCGCCTGATGATCGACACGTTTGCCAACGGCTATAGCCAGTAACGTCGTTTCTGTTTTCATCCAGCCCTCCTCTCCAGAATCCGCAGAATCCGCGTTCTGGAGAGGAGATGGTCTGGCCTCTTTAACACGGACAGCCCACATCATCGCCGCGTGGCTATTGAAAACCGGATTCCGTTCTGTACACTTGCCACATGGGCGAATTACACGATGGAACACGATGCAGCCGATGAGGGCCAACCCGAGCGTCTGGCACAGGCGCTCGCTTCTTATCTGGGGGCTGTGCTGCGCGCTGGCGGGGGCGGTTTTTCTTGTCTATGCCTTTGGCTCGCTGGCGGCGGGGCGTGGCGAGTACGTCATGCCGCTGGACGATGTCTATATTCACTTCCAGTACGCCCGGCAGATCGCCGCGGGGCAGCCTTATGTCTATAACCCCGGCCTACCGCCGAGTTCGGGCGCGACCAGTTTTCTCTATCCCTATCTGCTGGCGCTCGGCGTGTTGCTCGGCTTCGACGGGCTGAATCTCGGTCTGTGGGCAATGGCGCTTGGCGGGTTGGCGCTGGCCGGGTCCGCGTGGCTTGTTTTCCTGCTGGCGCGGCGCTTTGCGACGCCACGCAGCGCCGTCCTGACGTCGGTCGCCTTTGCGCTGTCCGGCCCGGTCGCCTGGCATTATATGAGCGGCATGGAAACGGGCATCGTCATCCTGCTGGTGCTGGCGACGCTGTATACGGTCGTGCGGCGTGATGTGCCGGGATGCGCGGTTGCCGGGGCGCTGCTGGCATTGATACGTCCTGAGGGGGGCCTGCTGGCGGTCATCGCCGCCGGGTTGCTGCTGCTACGCGTGTTACGCGGGTATGGCCTGCACGTTGGCCGCGCGCTCCGGAAGCGGCCTGAATTGTTCTGGCTGGCGCTGCCTGTACTGGCGATCGTCGTGCAGCCGTTGGTCAATATATGGATTACAGGTTCGGCGGTGGCGTCGGGCAATCAGGCCAAGTCGGTTCTCGGCATGATCCCGCCCTATTTCGACGCCATCGCCGGCACGATTTTCGGGAACGCCACTCGCATTGGTCTGGAACTGCTGACCGGCTACAACGCGCGCGAGGGCTGGTACTTTCCCTTCGTTTTGTCCATTCTGGCGCTGGTCGGGTTGGTCGGGCTGCTACGGCGACGCGATACCCGGCTGGTGGGCGTGCTGTTGCTCGTCTGGCTGGCCGCCGCCGCTGCCGCCATCGCCACGCTCGATACGGCGTTCTGGCATTTCAAGCGCTATCAGATGCCGCTGATCGCGCTGCTGTATCCGCTGGCGGCCTGGGGCGTCGCTTTCTGGCCCCGGCGCGCGTCATGGATAGGGCAGGCGCTCCTGCTGATCTCGGTTGTCTTTCTGGCGGTCACGTTCGCGCCCTTTTACGGTCGTTTCCTGCTGAATGCCGGTTATGTCTACGAACAGCCGCTGCAGATGGCGCGCTGGCTGGCGGCCAATGCGCCGGAGGACGCGGTCGTCGCCGTACATGACACCGGCATGATGCGCTATCTGGGCGGGCGCATAACGATTGATATCGTCGGGCTGACGACGCCGGGCGCGGCGCTTTCGTGGCGCAACGGGCCGGGTGCGGTCGCGGAATATCTGGACAACGCGCGGCCCGACCTGATTGCATCTTACGGCCATGGCCATGGCTATGGGCTTGGCTATCTGGCCGATACCAGCCTCTACGCGCGTGAATTGGCCGTCTACCCGGTTGAACTGGACGAGCAGGCGAACGTTGCGCTGGCGGCCCCGACGCAGGGCATTTACGCGCCGGACTGGGCCGCGACCGACCGCGGTGAACAGCCCGCCCAGCCGTCGATTCTCGCCCTGATCGAGAGCCGGGGCGGGCGACGCTTCGAAACCGTCGATGTCGGTAATGTCGCCAGCGAACAGGCCCACCGGTATCAGTGGCGCGACGCCGAACGGCTGGGCGGCTTCCCGACCGACGTCTACGAGCAGCGGGTGGTCGGCTGTGGCGACGAGAGTTGCCTCGTTCTCGATGGCGGACGCCGCATCAACGGCGAAGAAACGTTCGAGATCAGGCCGGAAGACGCCGCGCGCGACGTGCTGATGGTCACACGCCTGCATCCGGTCAACGCCGGGACGTATACTGTCTATGTCAATGGCAATGCGGTCGCGCGACGCTGGATACCGGCGCTGCCTGGTGCGTGGCTTGAAGTGCCGGTGTTGATCCCGCATGAGCTAATGACGACGCCAACGCAAATTCGAGTCGTGCCGGAAACGCCGGGCGGCCACTACATGCCTTATCATCACTGGTTCTACCAGCTTGCGGCCGATGCCGGCGTCGCGTTGCCCGATGAACCGCCCTATGCGACGTTTCAGGATGGGCGCATTTTGCTCTATGAACCTGAACTGTCCTATGACCCTGCTACAGGACAGCTTGCGCTTGGGCTGACATGGGGCACGGCGCAGGCCGCCGAAGGCGATTACAAGCTGTTCGTTCACGTGCTTGGCGATGATGAACGGATCGTCGCTCAGATCGACCAGCGCCCGTGGCAGGATACGCTGCCGCCGGGTAACTGGATCCCCGGCGTGTTCACGGAAACAATTATGGTAGACTTAGCACAGGTTCCGCCCGGACGTTACCGTGTTGTCCTCGGCTACTATGATCCGGTGTCGTTCGAGCGTCTTTCCTCAGACCCGGGCGATGACTCGCAGCGGGTTTACTTGGGTGACGTGGAGATCAACGGCGATGGATGATGTGAAAGCGGTCTACGCCGCGCTGCTTGAGGCGCACAAGCGCGGCGACCCGGTGGCGCTGGCCACAGTCGTCAGCGTGCGCGGTTCCATTCCCCGGCACGAGGGCAGCAAGATGCTGGTGCGCGCCGATGGTTCCATCGTCGGGACTGTGGGCGGCGGTATGCTGGAACAGCGCGTGATCGCCGAAGCGCTGGCGGCGCTGCGCGACGGCACAACCCGCATGCCCACGTACAGCCTGAATGACCTTGACGCCGGCGACCCCGGAGTTTGCGGCGGTACGGTGCAGATTTTCATCGAACCGATCGCTGTCGCGCCGACGCTGGTTGTGATCGGCGGCGGGCATGTGGGCAAGGCGCTGGCGGAGCTTGGTAAATGGATGGATTATCGCGTCGTACTGTCCGACGACCGCCCGGATTACTGCAATCCCGACTATCTGCCCGGCATGGACGAGTATGTCGTTTGCCAGCCGGCGGAAATCCCGGATCGTATCGCCATCAACCGCAATACATATGTTGCCGCGGTCACGCGCGGCCTGCCGGTCGATCTGGCGCTCATTCCGGCGCTGCTCAAGACCGATGCTGGCTATATCGGCCTGATCGGCAGCCGCCGGCGCTGGGCATTGACGGTAAAGGCGCTTCAGGAACGGCATGGCCTGACGCCCGCCGAGTTGCAGCGCGTGCGCGCCCCGATTGGACTGGAGCTGCAGGCAGAAACGCCGAAGGAAATCGCGCTCAGCATCATGGCGGAAATCGTGATGCTGCGGCGCGGCGGTACGGGCCAGCCGATGCAGTGGCTGGGAGAGGTGGCGGAAGCCGAAGCATGATACCGGCGGGAGAGGGACGTGCGCCGCGAATTGGACGAGATTTACTGTGAAGATCCTTTGTGTTAGCGATACAGTCGTTCAGCAAATGGAAAACGCGGCGCATCTGCGACGCCGTTATCACGACGTTGATCTTATTATAAGCTGTGGCGACATGCCGGCGACCTATCTGGAGTTCATCACGTCGGTACTCAACGTGCCGCTGTTTTATGTGCGCGGCAACCACGATGAACGCTACCGGGAATATCCGCCGGGCGGCGAGGATTTACACGGGCGGCTGATTACATACAACGGCATCTCGTTTTATGGCCTCGAAGGCTCGATGCGCTACAACCAGGGGGCGATCCAGTACTCGGATGTCGATATGCGCCGCCTCGTCCTCAGCGCGGCCCCACGGTTGCTCCCACGTCGCTGGCGTTACGGGCGGGGCGTCGATGTGCTGGTGACGCATTCGCCGCCGCGAGGCATTCACGATCTGCCCGACCTGACGCATACCGGGTTTAAAGCGTTTCTGACCTTTATGGACTGGTACCGGCCTCGCTATCTACTCCACGGTCACGTCCATACCTGGGACCGGCGTGCCACCGTGGAAACCAAATATGGCGACACGTGCGTCATGAACATCAATCCGGTGACGCTGCTTGAAATCGAGCCGGAAACGAAACAGGGAACATAACGCGCGTTCCGCCAGCAATGAAGTTGAGTTTCAGAACGAGTTAGCGCCAGCAAAGGTTGCGAATCATGTGGGATCACTATTTCAGCGTCACCTCCATCGACGAAGCGCTTCAACTGCTGGATGAACACCGCGAAGCAGCGCGGGTGATCGCCGGCGGCACGGATATCATCATCGAAATCGAGCGTGGCCTGCGTCCCGGCGTGCGCGCCCTGATCGACATCTCCCGCGTCTACGGGTTAGACCGGATTGCGCTGGAAGGCGACCGCATTCACCTTGGGCCGCTGGTGAACCACAACCACGCCGTTGGCAGCCAACTGATTGTGGAGCGAGCGCTGCCGCTGGCACAGGCTTGCTGGGAAGTCGGCGCTCCGCAGATTCGCAATCGCGGCACGATCGCCGGCAATCTCATCACGGCATCGCCGGCCAATGATACGATTGCGCCGCTGCTGGCGCTCGATGCCGAGGTCACGCTGGCAAGCGTTCATGGCGAACGCACGGTTCCGCTGCGCGAGTTTTATACCGGCCTGCGCCGCACGGTAATGCAGCCCAACGAACTGATGACGGGGATTTCCTTCCGCGCCATGGCCGAAAACGAGCGCGGCGTGTTTCTCAAGCTTGGGTTGCGGCGCGCGCAGGCAATCTCGGTCGTGAACGCCGCCGTAATCGTGGCGCTGGACGGCGAAGTCGTCAGCCGCGCCGCCATTGCACTGGGTAGCGTCGCGCCTACGGTCATTCGCGCGCCGGAGGCCGAAGCCGCACTGATCGGGCAACGCCTGACGGACGAGACGATAGCTCAGGTCGCGCGTATTGCCGCAACAACGTCGCGCCCGATTGACGACATTCGCAGCACCGCCGCGTACCGGACAGAAGCCGTGCGTGTTCTGGTCAGGCGCGCGCTGGTGGCGCTGGCTGCGAACGAACAGGCTGCTCGCTGGCCCGAAAATCCGCCGATGCTCTGGGGGCCGAATCAGGCGCGTGTCGTCGAGGGCCTGAAGGTACGCGCGCAGCACCAGCCCGGCGCGATGATCGAAACCACCGTCAACGGCCAGCGCTACACGGCGACGACCGGCCACGACAAGACGCTGCTCCGCTTCCTGCGCGAAGACCTGCACCTGACCGGCACGAAGGAAGGCTGTGCCGAGGGCGAGTGTGGGGCCTGCACGGTGTTTCTGGACGGCGTTGCCGTCATGGCATGTATGGTCCCGGCCCCGCGCGCGCACCATGCCGAAATCGTCACGGTGGAGGGGTTGGATCAGGACGGCACGCTCCATCCGATCCAGTCGTCGTTCATCGAGCATGGCGCGGTGCAGTGCGGCTACTGCACTCCCGGTTTTCTGATGGCCGGGGCCAAGCTGCTTGAGGAACATCCACAGCCAACGCGCCAGCAGATCGAATACAGCATTACGGGTAATCTGTGCCGGTGTACGGGTTATTATAAGATCATCGAGGCTTTCGCGGCGGCAGGGCGCGCGCCGGTAAAGGAGTGATGGCTTATGGGCTTCAGACAGGAACGCAATGCGACCGGGATGCGCCGGTTCTGGCCGCTAATGGGTTTTCTGATGTTCGTCGCGCTGGCGATCGTCAGCTATTTTCTGGCCCCTTCCGCCATTGATCTGGCGCGGGGTATCGTGCCGGGTTTTCGCGGCAACGAAATGCCGCCAGACCTGATGCGGCTGGCGTTTGCCGCGCTGGTATTCGTGGTGCTTGGATCGCTGGCGGCGATTATTCTGGCCGTGACCGCGCCAAAGCGCGAAATCGATGTGATCAAGGACAGCCAGCTGCTTAAGGAGCGCGAAGAGATGCTGAAGCGCCGGGCCGCTGACCGCGAACGCCTGCGGCGCATCAACCGGGAGCTGCGCTCGAAGTAAGTTTGGGAGGCGATCATGGATCGGACCGTACCCAGAACAGGCAGCGAAGAAATCGAGCTATACATGCGAACCTACTATTCGCTGTTGCGCTCGACACATACCATTCAGATCGAAACGCTCGTCGAGACGCATATGGCGATGGACTCATCGCTGCACTTCGGCGCACGCCGGCCCGAGCCGGATGCCGCGGCCCTCGTCTACAGCAGTCTGCGCCTGCCGCCGGTCATGCCGGACGTCAACTACGTGCTTGTCGGGCAGGTGGAATCATCGTTTCTGAATGAGGGCTATCCTGTCACCGAATGGGAGCGCGTCTACGCGCCCGGACGCCGCCGTCGCACTCACTACGATGGCAAGCACACGCTGGCTGTCTTTATCGCCAGTCGCTCCGACATCGACGACCTGATTCCAATGCTGACTGCGTACCAGATCGAGTGGAACAAGCTGCATTTCCTGTTGCAAAAACAGGTCGTGAGCGAGTTTCTGGCGCAGAGCGACGACCGGCGCGAGCCGTTGACCGGAGACGAGGTGGTGATGCTGGCCGATGCGCTCAATATGCCGGAACAGGACGTGCAGCGGCTGGAAATCGTGTGGGGGGATCGCTTCTTCAGCAATTTGAAGGCCATGGCGCGCGCGCAGAAGAAGATCGGCCTGCGTCTGCTGTCGGGATCGCTGGCCGATTACCGGCGTGGCACGGTGCAATGGTGGTCAGAGATTGAGGCGGCGCTGGGCGATTCGCTCGATCTGCGCGACCGGCCCGTCTATTTCGTCTCCAGCAATACCCATTCGCTGGTGAATCTGCTGTCGGGGTTTGCGCGGCGCAAGGAATCGCAGCTGATCGAATACATTCGCTCGCGCGGGCACGAGGATTTGTTAGCCGAATACGCGCGCATCCAGCAGGAGGGGGGCGCGCGCAACCTCGATAACTTCCTCTACTACGTGCTGAAGAAGTATCTGAACGATAGTGGCGAGGACGCGCTCGCTCAGCAGTACGCCGATGAGGAAGCGATTGGCATTCGCCGGATTGCCAGCCGTCACGGGTTCGAAATCGAGACTCAGGTTATCGAGCTAAGCCGCCTGAATCCGGAGTGGCTCGACCCGCGCCTGTGCGAGGCGTGCGACTTCGGCCTGTTGCCACAAAGCGACGCCGTCATCCTCAACATCGACTATCCGCTCGGTCTTGCGGCCTATGAACTGCTCTCGCGCGTGACGGAGAACATCGAGCAGCTTCTCGGCGTGTACGTCATGGGCAAGGCGGCGACGCTCAACGGGCGTATCGGCGACGTGATGATCTCGAACGTCGTCCATGACGAACACTCGCAGAATACCTATCTGTTCAACAACTGTTTCAATGCCAGTGATGTCGCGCCGTACATGGTCTATGGCATGGTGTTGGACAATCAGAAGGCCATCAGTTCGCTGGGGACGTTTCTCCAGAACCGGCGCTATATGAGCGTTTTCTATCACGAGGGCTATACGGTCATCGAGATGGAAGCCGGGCCGTATCTGTCGTCCGTCTATGAGGCGGTGCGGCCCCAGCGCCACCCGTACAACGAAATTGTGAACCTGTATGGCGCGCCCTTCGATATCGGTTTTCTGCACTATGCGTCGGATACGCCGATGAGCAAAGGCAAAAACCTCGGCGCTGGCAACCTGAGCTATGCCGGCGTCGAACCGACCTATGCGACATCGGTGGCCATCCTGCGCCGCATTATGGCGAACGAACTGGAGCGCCTGCGTCAACGGCAACCCGTTCGACCGCTGGTTCCCGATCTACGCATTCAGCCTCAAGACGACACTGGAAGGTAGCCGTGTCCAGGAACGGACAACTTCACATCGGAAAGAACATCCGGCGTATTGACGCGCTGGGCAAGGTGACAGGCGAGACGCCATATCCCGGCGATATCGATCTCGAAGGTCAATTGTGGATGAAACTGCGTTTCAGCGACCGGGCGCATGCGCGCGTCGTGGCGCTGGACACCAGCGCCGCCGAAGCGTTGCCCGGCGTGGTTCGCATCTTCACCGCCGCAGATGTCCCGAATAACGAGTATGGGTTGGTCACGAAGGATCAACCGGTGCTGTGCGGGCCGGGCAGCCGCAACCCGGATGGCGAAATCGTGCGCTGCTACGCCGACTGCATCGCGGTGGTAGTGGCCGAAAGCGAGGCCATCGCGGCGGAAGCCTGCCGCCTGATTCAGGTGACCTATGAAGACCTGCCGGCGGTTTTCGATCCTGAAGAAGCCATGCGGCCCGACGCGCCGCAACTGATGCCGAGGTATCCCGGCAACATCATCGCGCGCTACCGCATTCGCCATGGCGATGTCGAGAGCGCGTGGGCGCAGGCCGATGTGATCGTCGAGGGTACGTATCAAACCGGCTATCAGGAACATGCCTACCTTCAGCCCGAAGCCGGACTGGGCTATATCGACGAGCAGGGCCGGGTGACGGTTCTGGTTGCCGGCCAGTGGACGCACGAAGATCAGGAGCAAATCTGCCACGCGCTCGACCTGCCGCCGGAACAGGTGCGCGTGATCTATCCTGCCATCGGTGGCGCATTCGGCGGGCGCGAGGATATGTCCGTCCAGATCGTGCTGGCGCTGGCGGCCCACGCGCTGCAGCGTCCGGTAAAGATCATCTGGAGCCGCGAAGAATCCATTCTGTACCATCACAAGCGCCATCCGATCACCATCAAAACCCGCTGGGGAGCGACTCGCGCCGGCAAGGTGGTGGCGGTCGAAGCGGAGGTCATCGGAGACGCCGGGCCATATGCCTATACGTCACCCAAGGTGTTGGGCAACGCCAACCTGATGGTGACCGGGCCGTATGAAATCCCGAACGTGCGCGTCGATACCTACGCCGTGGCGACCAACAATATCCCGACCGGCGCGTTTCGCGGTTTTGGCGCGCCGCAGGGCTGCTTTGCCGCCGAAGGGCAGATGAACCGGCTGGCCGAAGCGCTGGGCATGGACCCGATCCGTCTGCGCGAGCTGAACACCATCCGCGAGGGCAGTATTCTGTCGGTCGGCACGCCGCTGCCCAAGGGCGTTTCCATGCCGCAGGTCATCGAAGCCTGCGCTCGTGAGAGCTTCTGGACGCGCGGCCCCGATGGGCGTTGGGAACACCCGCCCCTGCCTCAGCCCGAAAACCCGGCGCTGCGACGCGGCATCGGCTTTGCCTGTGGCTACAAGAACATCGGTTACAGCTTCGGGTTCCCGGAACAGAACTGGGCGACGGTTGAGCTGTATGGCGGCAGCGAGATTGAGCAGGTCATCGTGCGGCAGGGCGGCGCGGAAGTCGGGCAGGGCGCGCATACGGTTTTCGTGCAGATGGCCGCTGAAGCTGTCGGCGTGCCGCTGGAGCGCGTGCAGTTGATCACCCACGACACCGCCGAAACGCAGACGGCGGGCAGCGCCTCCGCCTCGCGTCTGACCTTCATGGCCGGAAACGCGATTAAGGGCGCGGCGGAACGCGCGCTGGAGCTATGGCGTAACGAGGAACGACCGGCGAAAGCGACCTTCCAGTATCGCCCGCCGAAGACGACGCCATACGACCCCATGACCGGTAAATCGGAGCCGAATTTCGCTTATGGCTATGTAGCGCAGGCGGTCGAGGTCGAGGTCGACATCGAACTTGGGTTTGTGCGCGTCCTGCGCGTCATCAGCGCCAACGACGTCGGCCATGCGATCAACCCGGCGATGATTCAGGGCCAGATTGAAGGCGCGGTCGTGCAGGCGCTCGGTTATGCGGTGATGGAAAATCTGATTTCGGAACAGGGGCGGATTCGCAACCCTCATCTGTCGACTTATCTCATTCCGACGGTGCTTGACGTGCCCATTGAGGTCAAGTCGGTCATCCTCGAATATGCCGACCCGATTGGCCCGTGGGGCGCGCGTGGCATGGCCGAAATGCCGTTTATCCCGCTTGCGCCTGCCATCGCCGCCGCCGTTCATGACGCGACCGGCGTCTGGATCGACAAATTGCCGCTCACGCCAGATCGGGTTGTGGCGGCATTGCGGGAGCAGGGTGTTGGCCTTTTTTAATCGTGCCCGGGTAGTGGTGCGCGGCGGGGGCGACCTCGGCAGCGGGGCGATTTACCGCTTGCACCGCGCGGGTTTTCCCGTTGTCGTCACCGAACTGGCCGCGCCGGTGTTCGTGCGCCGGGCGGTCAGTTATGGCGAAGCTGTCTACAGCGGCGAAGTCGCAATTGAAGGCGTGACCGCGCGCTTTGCGCCCGATGTCGATACGGCCCGACGCCTGCTCGATGAGGGCATTGTGCCGGTGCTCGTGGACGAAAGCGGTGACGTGTGGCGCGCGCTGGAGCCTGTGATCGTGGTGGACGCGCGCATGCAGAAGGTCAACCCCGACACACGCATCGACGACGCGCCGTTCGTGGTGGCGCTGGGGCCGGGCTACACTGCCGGCGTGGATTGTCACGCCGTTATTGAAACCAACCGCGGACACTGGCTTGGCCGGGTGATTCTGGACGGTTCGGCTGAAGCCGACACCGGCGAGCCGGGGCCGGTGAAGGGGCAAACACACAGCCGGGTGCTGCGCGCTCCGGTCGCCGGGCATGTGGCGGCGCATGCAGCGATTGGCGATCGCGTCGAAACGGGACAGCTCATCGCCACGATCGGCGAAGCGCGCATCGTCGCGCCATTTCCCGGTGTGCTGCGCGGCTTGATCCACGAGCGGGTGTGGGTCGATGCCGGCATGAAAATCGGCGATCTCGACCCGCGCGCCCGGCGCGAACACTGCTTCACCATTTCCGACAAATCGCTGGCGGTCGGCGGCGGCGTACTCGAAGCGGTTTTCGCTGCGCCGCAGGTACGGCCATATCTGGCGGAGTTGCATGAAGCTAAGCGCGGCCTTTAACGTCCGGCGGGGAGACGTGATCTCGTTTGTCGGCGCGGGCGGCAAAACCTCGACGTTGCTGGCGCTCGGCTACGAGCTGGTCGATGCCGGGTGGCGTGTGCTGGCCACGACGACCACTCGCATCGGCGAAGATCAACTCGACCTGTTTCCGGCGGCGGTACGCTCATTGACTCGCGAGGCTGTGGCCGATAGCCTGAACCGCCATAACTTCACCTTTGTCTACGACGAAATCCACGCGGGAAAGGTCTACGGCCCGGCGCTGAATACGGTGCCATGGCTGCTCGATTCGGTCGATGCCGACGTGCTGTTGATCGAGGCGGATGGCGCGCGCCGGCTGCCGTTCAAAGCGCCGTACCCGCACGAGCCGGTCATCCCGCCCGAAACGACGCTGGTGATACCGGTAGCGTCCATTGCGGCGCTTGGGCAGCCACTCGACGAGGCACACGTCTACAACCCGGAGGCCATGATCGAGCGCTATGGCTTTTACTATGGCGCGCCGGTTAAATCGCCGTGGATGGCTCAGGTGTTGCGCGACGAAACGCTGGGCTTGAAAGGCGTACCGCCGGATGCGCGGGTTGCCGTCTTTCTCAACGCGACGCCGGAAAGCGGCTATCTGCGCGCCCGCGCCCGTCTGATCGCGCGGCTGGTTCTGCGCTCGCCGCGCGTTTCCACGGTGGCGCTTGGTTCGGCGCGGGCTGCCGATCCGGTTCACGAAGTCCAGCGCCCGGTCGGGGCGGTGGTGCTGGCGGCGGGCCTTTCCAGCCGTATGGGCCAGCACAAGGTGCTGCTGCCCTGGACTGACGGCAAGACTATCCTCGAACACATCCTTGAACAGCTTATTCTGGCGAGGGTGGAGCACATCGTCGTCGTCACCGGGCGCGACGCCGGTAGGGTACGCGCCATAGCCGAAGCCTATGATGTGCAGACCGCCTTCAACCCGGATTACGCGACGGGCGAGATGCTATCGTCGTTGCAGGTGGGCCTGCGCGCGCTACCGGATCGAGTTGCCGCAGCGCTTGCCGTTCTGGGCGATCAACCGACCATCCAACCGCGCGTCGTCCAGCAGGTGCTGATGGCTTATGCGGAAGGCAAGGGCGACATTGTCGCGCCGAGTTACCAGATGCGCCGCGGCCATCCGATTTTGATTGACCGGCGTTACTGGCGTGAGATTTTTGACCTGCCGCCGGGTGGCGCGCCGCGTGACGTAATCAACGCCCATGCCGACCGTATCGCCTACGTCAACGTGAATACCGACAGTGTTCTGCGCGACGTCGACACGCCGCAGGACTACGAAGCCGAGCGTTCACGCCTGTCCCGCGAATAAACGCCCGCGCTGATTGCAGCCTCGCTACGCCTGCCGCCAGCCGCTATAATCTACCGATTGATTCTGGACTGCCGAACGCGGCGCAACAGGTTGAGAACAAGATGACGTTTACCCGAAAGGACTTCGCTGCTGCAGCCCGTGTGATTCGGGAGCGCACTTCGCTTGAACCGCGTATTGGTCTGGTGCTTGGGTCCGGGTTGGGCCATCTGGCCGATACGCTGGTCGATGCCGATGTTGTGCCGTACCGCGATATTCCCGGGTGGCCGCAGTCGACTGTCGAAGGGCATCGCGGCGAACTGGTGCTCGGCATGCTTGAGGGGCAGCCGGTAGTCGTGCAGCGCGGGCGTGCTCACTTCTATGAGGGCTACACGCCGCAGCAGGTTACGTTTCCCGTGCGCGTGATGCGCGAACTGGGCGTGACAACGTTGATCCTGACGAACGCCGCCGGCGGCCTGAACCCGGATTTTCACGTGGGCGACGTCATGCTGATCAACGATCACATCAACTTTGTCGGCATGGCGGGCAATAACCCATTGATGGGGCCGAATGATCCCGAACTGGGCCAGCGCTTCATCGGTATGTCGCAAACCTACGACCGGAAACTACGCCAGGAGGCTCACCGGGCTGCCAGCGAAGCGGGGATCACACTGCGCGAAGGGGTGTATGTCTGCCTGTCCGGCCCGACGTTCGAAACACCGGCTGAAGTGCGGATGCTGCGTATGCTCGGCGGCGACGCCGTAGGCATGTCCACCGTTCACGAAGTGCTGGTCGCGCGGCACGGGGGGATGCGCGTGCTGGCCTTTTCGGGGATCACCAATCTTGCCATCGACCGGCTTGACGCCGGCGCTGACGCCAACCATGAGGAAGTGCTCGAAGCCGGCAGACTGATCGTCCCCAGACTGGAGGCGATTCTGCGCGGCGTGTTGCGAAACATGGCGGAATGACAGGGCTGGTCTTTTTCATCGAACAAACGGCCGTAGCGTTCTATATCCTGCTGGGGGCCGGTGTCTTTGTCGCTTTCTACAGATTGATGAAGTCGCAGGCCGAATATCGCGGCACGTACTTCGAACTGGAGCGCGATATTGCGCGCTATCACCGGGATAACGCACTGACGGCGTTGATCCTGCTGGCCGAAGCGGCGCTGGTCGTGCTCGGCGTGCAGCGCGTCGTCGCGCCCACGCTGCGCGAAACCATCGATGTCGTGCCGGTCTTTCAGCCGGTAGTGAGCGACGGGACGTTTGTCACGCCGACGCCGTTCGCGCTCGAAGGCGGCGCGCCGATCGACCCAAGCGGCGTACAACTCGAAGAAGAAGACCCGGCGCAGCAGGTATTGGCGACGCCGACGCTGACGCCTACGCCGGTTGGCACAATCATCTCCAATCCGCCTCCGGTTGAAGGCTGCGATATGCCCGGCGCTCAGCTTCAGGTCCCGGCGAACGGTATGGTTGTTTTCGAGCCGATCACCGTGATCGGCACGGCGTTTACCGAGAATTTCGCCTTCTATCGTTTCGAGATCAAAGGGCCGAGCACGTTTGAAAACTTCGCCCCGCGCGAGGATCACAACATACCGGTCGAAACGACATCGGTGCTGGGACAGTTTGTGCCGGCCTTTTACGAGCCGGGGAATTACCAATTCCGCCTGACGGTGTTTGATAATACGAACATGCTGAAAGCGTCGTGCACGGTCAACATCGTCATCAGCGAGCCGATTCCAACGCCGACGCCGCTGGGACAGGATCTGGGGCCGGGCATCGCGCCTGCGCCGGTTGCGACGACGCCCGCGCCCGCCGGCTGACGGCAGCGGAGGCGGACATGGCCACATTGCCTGTGCTTGGGTTCGTCGGGGCCGGTAAGGTCGGTGTGGCGCTGGCGCGTCTATTGTCGCAGCGGGGCTATACGGTTGCCGCGATTGCCAGCCGGGGGTTTTCCGCCGCAAAAACGCTAGCCGAACAGGTTGGCGCGGAAGCCGTTACCGCTGCTGAGGTCGTTGCGCGGGCCGAACTGACGTTTCTAACCGTGCCGGACGACCAGCTTGCGCCGCTGGCGCGCCAGCTTGCAGAGGATGGCCCCGGCGGCAGGGCAGTCGTTCATACGTCCGGGGCGCTCGACGCCGGCGTGTTGGAACCGCTGGCTGCGCGCGGCGTGGCGACGGGCAGCCTGCATCCGGCGTTTCCGTTCGCGGACAGCGATGATAGCGTGCGGCGGCTGCCGGGCGCGACGTTCGCGCTGGAGGCGGCGGACGCCCGACTGGAACGGTGGCTGGAGGAAATCGTCGCCGCGCTCGACGGGCGTATCCTGCGCGTGCCGCCGGGACGCAAGCCGCTTTATCACGCGGCGCTGGTCTTTGCCAGCAATTACACGGTCACGCTCTACGCGGTAGCCGAAAAGCTGTTACAGTCGTTGGGAGCCGAACGCGAGGTTGCGGCGAACGCCTTGAACGCATTGCTGGAAGGCACGATTGCCAATCTGGCGGCGCAGGGCACTCCCGACGCGCTGACCGGCCCGCTGGTGCGCGGTGATACCGGGACGGTTGCAGCCCATCTCGACGCGCTCGAACGTGTCGACCCACGGCTGGCCGCGCTTTACCGCCAGCTTGCGGAGGCCACGCTGCCGCTGCTCGAAGCGCGTGGTCTATCGACCGAAGCGATTTCAGCCTCTTTAGGCATTTCTCTACCAGACCAGGAGTAACGATCATGCGTAAAGTATCGGCGCGCCTGACCATACCGGACATTCTCAAGATGCGGGCGGAGGGGCAGCCGATTGTCATGTTGACGGCCTATGACGCGGTCAGCGCCCGGCTGGCGGAAGCCGCCGGCGTGCCGATGCTGCTCGTTGGCGATACGCTCGGCATTATGGTGCAGGGGCGCGAGTCGACCATTCCGGTCAAGCTGGAACATATCATCTACCACGCGAGCATTGTCGTCAACAATACCGAGAAAGCGTTCGTGGTCGGCGACCTGCCGTTCATGAGCTATACCATCAGCCCCGAACAGGCGCTGGAAAACGCCGCCCGGCTGATGCAGGAGGCGGGCGTGAGCGCGGTCAAACTGGAAGGCGGCGAGCGCCTCGCGCCGACGATTGATCGCCTCGTTCATGCCGGGATTCCCGTCATGGCTCATATCGGCCTGATGCCCCAGAGCGTCAATGTCGTGGGCGGTTTCCGTGTGCAGGGCCGGGATGCCGAGTCGGCGCGGCAATTGCTGCGCGATGCTCAGGCCGTGCAGGACGCAGGCGCGTTCGCAGTGGTCGTCGAGAGCGTGCCTTCCCAGCTTGCCGCGATGATCACCGAAAAGCTGAGCATCCCGACCATCGGCATTGGCGCGGGGCCGCACTGTGACGGTGAGGTGCAGGTGTTCCACGATATTCTGGGGCTGTTCGAGGGCTTTGTGCCCCGGCACACGCGCCAGTACGCCAAAATCGGCGAGATGATCCGCGAGGCGATTGCCGCCTACGTGCGCGATGTTCAGACGCACCAGTTTCCGACCGAAGCCAACAGTTTCTCGATGAAGGAAGAGGTGCTGGCGGCTTTGCGCGCCGACGGGACGGAGAACGGTGCAAGTCATTAGCGATCTGGAAGCGCTGCGCCCGGCGCGGGCTGCTCTTGCAGGGCCGGTAGGGCTGGTCCCGACGATGGGCGCTCTGCACGCCGGGCATCTCTCGCTGGTAGAGGCGGCTCGTGCCGATTGCCATTCGGTCGTCGTGACCATCTTCATCAATCCGTTGCAGTTTGAGGCGGGCAGCGATTTTGGTTAATTACCGCGCGATTTTGCCGCCCGTCTGGCCGTTGTGGGAAGCGCGGGCGTCGATCTCGTCTTTACGCCGACGCCGGATATCATGTATCCGCCCGGCTTTCAGACGACGGTGCGCGTCGCTGAAGTTTCCAAAGGGCTGGAAGGAGCGCGGCGTCCGGGGCATTTTGACGGCGTGGCGACGGTGCTGACCAAGCTGTTCCATCTCACGCAGCCCGATCTGGCGTACTTCGGCCAGAAGGACGCGCAGCAGGTGGTTGTCGTGCGCCGCATGGTGCGCGATCTCAATTTTCCGCTGGAAATCGTCGTCTGCCCGACAACACGTGAAGCCGATGGTCTGGCCATGAGTTCGCGCAATCGCTATCTGTCGCCGGAGGAGCGGCAGAAGTTCGCGAGGGTCTATCGGGCGTTGCAGGCGGCGGGGCGGCTTTTGAGGAAGGGGGAGGGGGAGCGGGAGGCATTCGCGGGAAGGGTGGGGCGCGG